>CAZDRW010000221.1:0-6054 GCA_964507555.1 uncultured Desulfarculaceae bacterium | reverse complement strand
CGCCACCACCAATAAATACCAAAACCACCGCCCGCCGCGCCGCTCGGCGCTTGGCAAACCGTGTTTTGGTAGTTGTCGAAGCCTTGAACCATTTCCGTTTACATCCGTTCGAATAGTGTCATCGGTGCCTAGTATGTGTGCCAGGAAAGGGATTTTGTCAAGCCCCTTTGGCTTCGCAGAGAGATGCTTTTAGTTCTTTATACTGTCATATTAACTAGATGGCGTTGAATTATTTTTTCAAAACTAGCTTGGATATCAAACAAGCGTTCCGGTTTTTTTGGCAAATCATTTCTACCGGCACTCTTTTACTTGTCCTTGTCGGATTTTCCGTGCTCGTAGCCTTTCTTCATGTCTTGCACACCGTATTCCACACCCTTTACCGCCTCGCCGGCAACCTTGCCGGTCTGATAGCAGCCTGCGATAAAACCCAGGGGCAGGCAAAAGATCAAGATGACAAGTAGGACCCTTTCCGATTTCTCCCCTCCATCATTAGCTGGAATGCGGTATTTGGCTGGAGCCCCAGGCAGCTAATAGCCCAATGCTGTCAGCTCCTTCTGGATAACCGCCCGGGCCTTGTCATCCGGCATAGTCAGGGGCGAGCGCACCACGCCCGGCTGATATCCGGTCATCTCCATGGCCGCTTTCAAGCCGCCCACGCCATGGGTGACGGTGACCAGCACCGCCAAGCTGACCAAACGCCATTGCAGGTCCTTGGCTTTCGCCATTTCCCCTGCTTGATGGGCCTGCATCAATTCAACGAACCGTTCAGGAACCGCGTTGGCCGCAGCCAAGATTCCACCGACAGCGCCCAGGCACAAGGCCGGGAAGAACACGGCGGCGTTGCCCACGAACACAGCGAAGTCTTTGGGGCATAGCCGCAACAGTTCGCTAAGCTGGGCGATGTTGCCCGAGCTGTCTTTGATGCCCACCACATTGGGATGTTCGGCGATTTGAGCCACCGCCTCAGCAGGCAGGTTCAAGCCAGTGGATTGCGGGAAATTATAGACCAGCACCGGAATGGGAGCGGCGTCGGCAACCTTGCGGTAGTGGTCCATAAGCCGCGCCGGCGTCATTTGCCCCTTGAAGTAGTGCGGTGTTATGACCAGGGCGCAATCGGAGCCCAATTCGCCTGCGCGGCGGGTCTGCTGGATAGTGGCCCTGGTGCTTTCGGCGCCGGTGCCGGCCATGATGATCTTATCTGGCGCAACGGCTTCCTTGCTGGCGGCCAGCACTTGGTCCCGTTCATATTCCGATAGGTAAACCGATTCGCCGTTGGAGCCCACCACTAAATAACCACTAAGGCCGGTTTGGTTCCAGCGTTGGAGATTGGCCTTGAACGCCTTGATATCCAGCTCTTCATCTGCGGTGAAAGGCGTTGCTACCGGAGGCAGCACTCCCTGCAGCTTTTTTTTCATTAGTTTTTTCTCCCTATGCAAAATCCTGGAGCGCTCGCAGCAAAACCGCCACCTTCTGCACACAAGCGTTTTCACCCATAAGGCCTATGCGCCATATCTTGCCAGCCACCGGCCCCAGGCCACCGCCAACTTCAATGTCGTAATCCGTGAGCAGCTCTTTGCGGATGCCTTCCACATCCCAACCTTGCGGCGGGTGGGCCGAGGTTAGGGGCGGCAAGCGATGTCCTTCCTGAGCCCAGAGCTTGAAGCCCAAGCCTTCCAAGCCTTTTTCCAGATGACCGGCCGCCGCGGCGTGACGCTCCCAGCGAGTCTCAAGCCCCTCTTCTTGTATGATGCGTAAACCTTCCCGCAGGCCATAGATCATGGTGATGGGCGCGGTGTGATGATAAAGGCGCTGGGCCTCACCCGTGGCCCAGTATTTCTGAAGCATCGTCACGTCCAGATACCAGGACTGCACCTTGCTCTTGCGCTTGCCTATCACCTCCATGGCTTTAGTGCTAAAGGTGATGGGGGCCAGGCCCGGTGGAACGCAAATGCATTTTTGCGTCCCGCTGTAGCAAGCGTCTACGCCCCAGGCGTCCACCTCCAGCTTGACTCCGCCCAGAGAAGTAACGGAATCAACGAGAAATAGCGTGTCACTTTTCTTCAAAAAAGCGCCCAACTCCTCTATGGGTTGCAACACGCCGGTCGAGGTTTCGGCGTGTACAATGGCGCAGAGCTTGGCGCCCGGGTTTTGCTGCACCGCATCTATCATGCGCGCCGGATCAATAATGCGGCCCCACTCCGCTTCCACCTTGACCACTTTAGCGCCGCAACGTTCGGCTACGTCGCACATGCGGGTTCCGAATACGCCGTTTACGCCAACGACCGCCGTGTCTCCCGGCTCCAGCAGATTGACAAAAGCTGCCTCCATACCGGCCGAACCGGTGCCGGACACAGGAAAAGTCATCTGGTTTTGGGTGCGGAAGGTCTTCTTCAGCAACTGGCAAACCTCGTCCATGATTTCCATGAATTTGGGATCCAGATGACCGACAACTGGAGTGGACATTGCCCTTAAAACTCTGTAGGGCACGTTGCTGGGGCCAGGCCCCAACAAGAGTCTGGCAGGAGGGATCAACTCTTGCATCAAATCCTCCAATATATTTATCTTGAATGATCCGTTGTTAATCGAGCCTAACGAAGCCTGACTTTTAATAATACATTTATCAATATACCCTGCTAGCAGAAAATCCCCAAGATTCGCGAACCGTATGGCCCGCAACAAACGGCGCGGAGGAGCCATGTACTCCTGCCGCGGCCTGACATGAAATCGCTATTGTTTAGGGTTCAACGGTGGGGACGCCTTCCTCGATCCTCGGCTGGGCCCATCCCCCGGTATCCTCTCCAGGACCCCAGCCATAGCCCATGTGCTGGCCAGGATAATGCCATCCATTCCAGCCCGGGCAACCTTGATAATCATAATCAGAGTCAGGTTGCCACCCAGCCATATGGTAGCCCGGCGCCATCATGATTCATTCCAAGCGCCGGTCTGGCAGCTTATTGTGTGCGCTCCCAATCCTTTCGCACCATGTCTGCGATCCGCTTAGCGCGGTCAAAGAAAATAACCATGCTATCCCAGCTGGGCGTATGAAGGATTTTCTGCATTAGCAGACCGTCATCATCAAACCAGCGCGGCAGAGCCCCGCCAAAAAACCAGCCCGCTTGCCGTAGGATTTCCACCGCTGCCCCCACATGGGGAGATGCCAAATTAAGCCATGCCTGCAAAACATCGCAACCTTGCGATTCAGCTGCAGACTCTTCTTTGGCAATGACTTCCCCTAAATCCTCACCTGCTTCACGGATTGCCATCCGCGCTACTTGAGCGAACTCGAAAAATTCGGTTTTCACCGAGCTACGACTTGAGGAGGGTGGCGCTTCATTAGAAATCACCAATTGGCGTTCTTCATTGTATCCGCCATAAATAAAATGGAGTTCTTCTTCATAAACCCGAGGTAGATACACAGTATGAGGGCGCGAAGTCACCGGAACAAAATCCAGCAAGGTTGCCACCCGGCCCGTCGCGCTCTTTCCCTTGCTGTACGCCGCGGCTGGCATCAGGTCCACTTCCAGAGCCATGGTCACCCAACCGAGACTATGGCACATCTCCTGAGAGAAGGGATGGTTGCATACCGGCTCCCCGTACACCAACTCAATACCATATTGAGGAGCCGCCATTTTAACGCCATGGTCCGCCATTTTTTCGAACAAACCTTGGGCCCTATAAGACGGCAGCACCACGCCAGCGCCCGACTCCCTGATTTTGGGGCAAGGCGCTGAGCTGAAAAGGGCGTTATGCCCCACCACCTGCCCGCCAACGGTGCGCGCCACGCTTGAGATGACCGTTTTCCCCTCATTGGCCTCGGCCAGTTGGTCAGGATCAATATAGGTGCGTACCGGATAGTTTTTACCGTAGACCGTCAGGAAACAGCTGGCAGCGCCCTCGGCGTCCTCCGGCCGGAAGAAATCGACTTCCACCTCCTGGCCAGGCTCCACCTGATAATCGCCTTTATCGCTCATGCTCATAACTATGCAGTATCTCCTTGCCTTGTCTCGTCATGGCCCTTTAAACACAACATGAGCACCGCACCAAGCAAACAAGCGCCAGCACAGGCCATGAATAAGCCGCCATACCCCGTAGTTTGTACTATCCACGCGCCCAGTAAGGGACCCAGGAAAAAGCCGCCTTGAAAAACTTCGTACCCCAAATTAGTGTTGAAGGCGCGCATTTCAGGTTTGGAAAGGTCGAACAGAATAGCATTCACCATCGGCATGGCCAAGCCCCAACCCAAGCCAAAGATCACGGCCAATACCAAAAGACCAGCCAATCCGGTAACCAGAGTAAGAATATAGAAAGCCGCCGCCAATAGAAGCAAGGCTCCAGCCAGCAGCCTGCTCTTGGGCAAGAGATCAAAATACCGGCCGAACACAATCCTTACGCCGATTTCAGTAGCGGTAGCCACGGTAAAGAACCAACCCGCGTCAATTACCCCCATGCCTTTGGCAAATGAATCGATGAAATAAAAAACCGTGGAGAAAGGAACATACATCAACAAGGCAGTGCACAGCAGCACTACCAAGCGCCGGTTTTTCAGATCATCTTTAACCTCTTGCCAGGTGACCCGAGTATTTGGCGTCTGGGCCGTGTTTTTCGGCGAGGGTATCCAGGCAATCAATGGAATCACCACCAGCATCATCAGGCCGGTGAGCGCCAAAAGGTCTGGATAGCTCGATAGCTTAGCGGCTGCGAATTCCGCCAGTGGCGGCACCACGGCATAAGGCACTATGGTTAAAACGGCCACAAGCCCAAAAGCTTGGCCGCTATGCCTCTTGTCTATGCATCCCACCAACGCCGCCACGCAGGCGGTGGCCATGAGAACGTAAAACCCGCCGTGCAGCACACGCACCAGAATAAGTCCGGACACACTGGTGGCGCGGCCATAGAGCAGCAAAGCCACCAAGGACCCCAAAATGCCAACGATGAACCAGCGTTTGGCATTGGAGGGGTTGAGCACCATGCTTATGAAGGGCCTGAAAGTCAGAGCCGTTAAGGAAAAAATGCCGATGATGAGGCCCCGGCTGTTTTGCGGAATTTTCAAGCTTGCAAGATAATCATAAAATTCGAAAAATACGGCCATGTTGCAGAAGACAATAAACATGGCCATAGAGAGCAAGACAAACCCGCGATTCAGCAAGGGCGTTTCGGGTTCCTGGCCCGCAGCGGAGGCCTCCACTCGTTGCGTTTGGTCTGTCATTTACAAAATGCTTTCAAGTGCGGCCACAAAAGCCTGCATGGCCTCATGCTTACCTACGCTGACTCTTATCCAGTTTGGAAAACGGAATCCCGTCATGGAGCGAACCATAATCCCTTGGGCCATGAGTTTGCGGTAGGCAAAAGTGTCGCTCATGGGTAGGCGGATCATAACGAAGCAACCCTGGTCCATTTGCGTGGCCAGACCAAGGCGGGCGGTCTCTTTGGCCAGGTAATCCTTTTCTGCGCGAACCAACTCGCGGGTGGACCTAATGTGCTCCTCTCCGTTTTCCAACGCAGCCAAGGCCGCCTCCTGGGCGACTACGTTGACCGAATACACCACACAGGTGCGGCGGATAATATCGACCACATCGAGTGAGCCGGCCAAGTAACCTATGCGAAGCCCGGCCAGGCCGTACATTTTGGAAAAGGTGCGAAAGACAACCAAGTTGGGATATTCGTTTATAAGCCGCATCCCGTCCGGGAAGCCGGGCTCCTCCACGAATTCACAATATGCTTCGTCCACTACCACTATTTGGCGTCCGTCCACTTTGTCCAAAAACCGCCTCAGCTTGGCTTCGTCCCACCAGGTGCCGGTGGGATTATTGGGATTGCAAAAGAAAATGATTTTACTCAGCTCATCCCTGGCTCTCAGCATCGCTTCGTCGTCAAAGCCAAAGTCCTTGAGCGGAACCAGCTTGGCCTTGAATCCGCTGAACTCCGCCACCCACTCGTACACCGCAAAGGTTTTATCGGCGGTCACGATATTGTCGCCAGCCTCGCAAAAGGCCTTTATGGCAAAAGCAATCACCTCGTTGGCGCCGTTGCCCAACAAAAATTGATCGGGTTCCA
>CAZDRW010000220.1:0-6075 GCA_964507555.1 uncultured Desulfarculaceae bacterium | reverse complement strand
ATCGAAAACATAGTAACTTACATGATTAACACAATATGGTTCATTGGCGTCATTCGCCTTTCACGCCGGCGACACGGGTTCAAATCCCGTTGGGGACGCCAGCTCCAAGACAGAAAGGCTCTGCCCTTCCGAAATGAACGGGGTAGAGCCTTTCTTTTGGTGTAAGGCCGGTGTACGTCGTCAGCCCCTTTGGGACTGATTGGTCATTTTGCTAACAGACACTTTGCCTGAGTATTTCTGGTTTAATTAGCTTTTCCTTCAAGGGCTGCAGACCCATGTTAAGCCGCCTTCTGCGGCGTAGGGTTTGTTCCTTTACCAAGTCCCTGGCTGCTGTTAGCTTCCCATCCCTGCCGTAGTACACATCAGCCGGGGTGAGATTGTCCAGCGATTCATGCACCCGCTGGTGGTTGTAGTATTGCACGAATTCGCCGATTTTGTGCTCGAGTTGCCATGGCAGGTAGTAGTTCTCGAGATTGACCACGTTTTTCAAGGTCCGGTGGTAACGCTCGATTTTACCCTGGGTCATGGGGTGATAGGGCCGGCCCCTGGTGTGGCTGATGCCCTGCTGATCCAGATATTGCTTGAGGTCGCCAGCCAGGTAGCAGGACCCATTGTCTGAAAGCAGCCGGGGCCGGTGCTTGACCTTGACGCCGCTGACGCCAGTCTTGGCTACGGCTATCTCCAGGGTATTCTTCACGTCATCGGCTGCCATGGTGCTGGTCAAAAGCCAGGCTATGATGTAGCGGCTGAAGTCATCCAGGATGGTGGAAAGATAGTACCAGCCCCAGCCCATGATCTTGAAATAGGTGAAGTCGGTCTGCCACAGCTCGTGCACCCGCTTGGTCTTGTGCCGAAACTCATCAGCCGCGCTGAGCACGATATAGGCCGGGCTGGTGACCAGGTCATAATCCCGTAGTATGCGATAAACACTGGACTCGCTGATGAAGGCGCCATGGCTGTCGGTGATGTGCCAGGCTAGCTCACGGGGCGTCAGCTCCGGCTTGTCCAGGGCCACATCCACCACCCGCTGCTTCTCGCTATCAGGAATCTTGTTCCAGAAGCGTCTGGCGTTGGGCGGCTGGTTGGCCAGGCCGTCATAACCATCCTCATGATATCGTCGGTACCAGCGGTAGAAAGTAGGTTTCTTGGTGTCTGGGCTTCGGGTATGGGACTTTGGTAAGGCATTTTTTCGCTGCTGCTGATCATGTCAGGTCTGGTGCGGGGCATATTTCTTCTCACGTTCGCCAGTTTTCGACATAGCAGGGCCGTGCTTCTTCTCTGGGGTCAGGAGCAAACGGGCCTCGGCAACCCAAATCCAGGCAGCCATCAACACCAACTCAGATCACCAAAAGTGACCTGAAAACCTGCTTCGCCTTTGTAAAATGGTCTAACCGTTTCTAGGGGCCGCCAAGTGGCGGGTAAAATGGTATATTAAATTTACAGCGCATTTGGCAGGTGGCCCTGCCATACATTTTGTTAATGGCGATAATTGGTTTGCCAGCAAAGGCACAATAGTATAAAAAGAATACCGTTCTTGCCCTTTTGGGCCGTAAGCAGTTGAGGTTGTTATGTCGTCCAATTCCCTTAAGCCTAAAAGGCTTGCTGACCAAGTTTTTGATAAGATTCAGAACCTTATCTTGCGCGGTGATCTGCGTCCCGGGGAACAGCTCAAGACGGAGAGAGAACTGTGCACCCTCATGGAAGTGAGCCGGCCAACTTTAAGGGCGGCCCTAAAAAAACTCATCGACCGGGGCTTGGTGGAGAACCGCCAAGGCCGAGGGACTTTCGTGGCCTCGCCAGAAAAATCCATTGACCAAAACCCGCTTGGTGCCTTCATTGATAAGGACGAAACCACCCTGTTGGACCTGTTGGACGTGCGCCTGGCCCTGGAGTGCCATGCCGCTTCCCTGGCCGCTCAGCGCGCCTCGGGCGAGGATATCGACTTATTGTTCACCCACAACAACGAGATGCGCGGAAAGATAGCCAAGGGCGAACTCGGATTGAGCGAGGACCTGCGTTTCCACATGTGCCTGGCCTATGCTACCAAAAACCCCGTGCAGATCCACTTAATGAAGAACCTCTATGAATTTCTGCACTTCGGCATCGAGGAGAGCCTCAAGGCCCTGTACCGTGACCCCAAGCACCTGGAAAAAATCCTAGCGCAACACCAGGCTGTAGCCGAGGCCATCCGGCATCACGACTCCCAGGGCGCGGCCGATGCCAAGCGACACCACATTACCATCAAAATGCAATTTTCCAGCCACAAGATGAACCTGCGCAAGGCAGGCCGCAGATTGACCGTCGACTCCGGCGAAAAGGACGATAACCTAGAGGCCGGCGGCGAGCAGACCTAACCCGGGAACTCGGAGCCAGCTCAAACCTCGGGGATAAGACCCACCACGTAAGGTCCCTGTGGCACCGCCACAATCGTGTCGTGGCTGGGCAGCAATTCATCCACTTTGGCCTGGATGTCGACGATCTTTTCCACCCCGATGCCGGCCAGGGCCTGTCGGTCCAGATGATCCGAGTAGCAATACACCTTGCCCGCAGTCTCAATGGCCTGATAGGTGGTCTGCAAGCACCACTGGTCGATGACGAAGTTATCCGGTTGACCGTGATGGGTGTTGAATTGGTGCGGGGTGAAGCCCTGGGCCACCATCTGGCAATACTCCGGTGAACCCAAGCCCTCGCGGCACTCGCATGCCACGATGATGCTACCTCCCGGGCGCAGCATGTTGCGGGCCATGATCAGGCCCTTGCTCACCTGGTAAAAGGTTGCGTCCAAGGGATAGCCGCCTGCCGAGGTTATCACCAAATCGGCGGGTTCTCGCAGTTGGCTAACCGTGTGCTCGCGGACCAAGCGGCAGCCGGACTGGTGGGCCTGGCTGGGGTGGCCGGCGAAGATGCCGGTGATCTGCCGCTGTTTGTTGATGACCACATTGACCAGGAAATCCGCCCCGGCCATGGCCATCACTTTCTCCCCCGCTTCGTGAAAGGGATTGCCCTCCAGTTTGCAGTTGGTCACTCCAGGATGGGCGATCATGGCAAAGGAGTGCATGTAACGCAGGGTTTCCAAGCTGGCGATGCCCGGTAGGAGGGATTTACGGCCACCCGAGTAGCCTGCGTACATGTGGGGCTCGATGAGGCCGGTGAGGATCTTCAGATCGGCGTCCAGATAAGTGGTGTTGAGTTCTATGGGGCCGCCGTCCATGGTGCCCACCTGACGCAGGTGCTCGCGGTCGCGGCACTTGTGGTTGGTGATCTGGTAGTTGGCCATCACCCAGGACCCCACCATGCTCTCCAGCTCCTGGCCCTCATTGGGGCGGTGCATGCCAGTGGCGATGAGGATGTGGATGCGGTCGCGGGGGATGCCCGCTTCCTCCAGCATTTGCAGCAGGGGGGGCAGCAACACCTGATTGGGCACCGGCCGGGTGATGTCGGAGATGACTATGCAGGCATTAGAGCGTCCCCGAGCGATCTCGGCCAGGGGGGGCGACGCAATCGGCTCCGCTAAGGCGCGCCGGAGTTCACCTTCAGGATCGGGCAGGGGAGCCACGGCACTGGATTCCAGAATCACCACCTCATCAGGCAGGCTCAGATCTATCTGTGTTTCGCCGTATTGAATGTTGGTGTGCATCGTCAATCTCCCTGCCCGCCCGCCTGTCGCCGGTCGGGCTCGGATTGATTGTATACTAACATGGCGGCCCCGCTGCTGACCAAGGGCCCAGGGGAAAGTAGGGCCGGGTGGGCGCACGCGCGGCCCCCCCGGGTAGGGTGGTTCAAAAGGGCCCCATAAAAAATGGGGGGCTTGGGCCGGGGCAGGAAGCCCACCGACTGCCAGTAACGGTAATCAGCGCGGAACTTCTGCAGGTTGTTGTAGACCTTCTTGAACATGGCGTCCCGGGCAGCCTCCTCGGCGGCCACCTCTTCCCAGGCCTTGCGGTAGGCGTCGAGGAATTCCGGGGACCAGTACTTGTTGATCACGCCGCGTTTGGTCACGTTTTCCTTGATGACCGGGGCCTGAATGGCTTCGGAGAAGGCCAGTTGGTCGGCCACGGTGGCCTTGCACATCATTTCGATCACCATCTGCTGGTGCTCGCTCATAGCCTTCCAAGCATCCTTGTTGATCAGCAGCTCAAAGACCGTGGCTTGCTGGTGCCAGCCGGGGTAGTAATTGTATTTGGCGATCTTGTAGAAGCCCAGGCGCTTGTCGATGGCGGGCATGGAGAACTCGGTGGCGTCGATGGCCTTCTTCTCCAGGGCCGGGAAAATCTCGCCAGCTGGCAGCAGGCTGGTCTGCACGCCCATCTTCTGCATCACCTTGCCGCCTAAGCCGTAAAAGCGCATGCGCATGCCTTTGAGGTCGGCAGGCTTGTTTACGGGTTCCTTGAACCAACCCGAGGTCTCGGGAGCGATGACCGCCGCCACCAGCACCTTGACGTTGTAGCCGGCCTGGTCATACATCTCCTGGTAAAGCTTCATGCCGTCGCCGTACCACAACCAAGCCAAGTACTCGGGGGCTTCAGGGCCGAAGGGCACCGCGCCAAACAGGGGAGCGGCGGGTATTTTGCCAGCCCAGTAGCCGGCGGTGGCATAGCCAGCGTTGATCTTGCCCTTGGAAACCGCTTCCAATATTTCGAAGGGGGCCACAAGTTTGCCGGGCTCGTAAATCTTCATTTGTACGCTGCCGGCGCTGGCCAACTTGATGTGTTTGGCCATCCAGGCGATGGCCGAGCCCAGGGCGGGCAACTCGGTGGAGAAGCAAACGGGCACCTTGAGCAGCACCGGTTTCTCTTTGGCGGCCAAGGCCCCATTCCCGCCGGCCAACATCACCAGCGCCAGAACCAGGAACAGGCTAAAAAACTTCTTCATGATCTCTCCCTTCCATGCAGGTTTGTGAGCAAAGCTCCTTGTCTCCCCGGCCCGAACCTTGCGGCTGGGGACGCGTTAACGGGGCAGGGCGGAGCAAGCGTTCCGTCCTGCTTTCTTTGGTAATGGCGGCTGATGGAAATGAACCACAGTCATTGTAATAATATATAACCACTTAAAATGGGTAGGGAATAACTTGTGCCATATTATTGCTAGATTAAATTAACCAATTATGTCAACTAAAAAAATTAAAATTGAGCAATAAAATTAATAAAGTAAATAATAACAAATATATAAAAATTATATCGACTATGGGCTGGGCCGATTTGTAATGGTATTTAATAGTTACATTTCGCTAAATTCGTTGCTGGCGTGGTTGGGCACAAGAGCAAATATGGTGTGTGCTCCTTCCCCTTTCACAAGGTCCATGGATGGATTGGGCGGAATATATTGGCAGTCAATCACAAAAAAATATTTAAAATAAATATATTATGAGATTAGGCCACTCAAAGGTCAAGGATTGGAGATGGGTAGAGTGTGCAATTAGCGAGCCTCGCTTATCCGTTAGAAAGCTCTCCTTTAAGAATGATCCCCCCACAAAAACGCTTTTGCTGCCTTGGCGGTCTGTGGCCATGCGGGATCAATTTCTCGTATTATAAAATATAGTGGTCAGTTCAAAATCTAAATAGGCATATATAATAATAAGTTAGAAGCTATAAGCATCAAGGAGGACCTAACGGGCTTTAAAAAACAACTTGACAACAAGTAAATTGGTAAAATAAAAAGGCCATTATGGGAACAAATAAAGGGCAGGAGCCAAATCATCTTCAAAGCCGCAAGCCAAAGGTGAAGCAATGAACCATGAAAAGGAATCTCCACCGGCCCTTTGCCGCCGCCTGGATGGGGTGGTCATAGGCATTGGCAAAACCGTGGCCTGGGCCAACGGGCTGTTGGTCATGGCCATCATCCTCAACGTGGTGCTGCGTTACATTTTCGACATGGGCCAGGTGTTCCTGGAAGAGCTACAGTGGCACCTCTATGCCGTGGCGGTGATGATAGGGCTCTCCTACTCCCAGGTAGTCGATTCTCCCATAAGGGTGGATATCCTCCACCAACGCTTCTCCAGGCGGACCAAGGCCAAGTGGGAGATATTCGGCACCCTGGTCTTCCTGCTTCCCTGGATTACCATCCTCCTCCTGCAAGGGC
>CAZDRW010000219.1:0-6111 GCA_964507555.1 uncultured Desulfarculaceae bacterium | reverse complement strand
ACTTTGCCGCGCACAATTTTTTCCTGTGTGGGGGAATAGCGTATTCAGTTAGGACTTTGTTTGAATTGATATATCCGGTGGCAATACCAGAACCAAATCATTTTGTATTGCCCGCAGTTATTATTGGCAGCCTGCTCTATTTGATATCATTTGCACTGACCTTAAAGGCTAAATGAACATTTACTTTCAACCTAAAATGCTATAAATACATCTCATCTTATGATCGATCGTCGGAATACCGACTTGCAGAAAAGTGGAGGCTGATTATGCTGGGCTACATAGTGACCATGCTACGCAATCCCGACTTGGCCGGTTTGGTCAGGGTTGTTGGTCTATGGCGAAACTCGATGCACTTTCATTATCTATACGCAGCCGTGGACAGCGGTCTCTTGGCAGCCTTGGCCCAGCCCCGCACCAAGGCGGAACTTAACGAGGAACTGGCCGTACAGCGCCCGGAATTCCTGGACGCGCTCTTGGATATGGGCCTTTCTCTGAAAGAGCTTAGGCTAAAGGGCGGCAAATATCATATAAAGGGTAAGCTGTCCAAGTCTCTTTTGGGTCCCCAAGGCGACCCGCTGTCGGCCTTGGTGCAGGCCGAAGTCACCTATTACAACTCGGTTTACCGACATGCAGCCGAACGCATGCGGGGCGCGCCTTCCGGCAATTACCTGGACACCATCGGCAACGTGGTGGCCAGGTTCGCCAAGCTGGCCGAACCAATTTTGCGGCGATTCATTAAGGAGATTCTGCAAGGACGCGACAGCGCGCGGGTGTTGGATTTGGGATGCGGCTCCGGCATATTTCTAAAAAGCGCGCACGAAGCCAATCCAAAGGCAACCGGCCTGGGGCTGGACATGGACCCGCCGGTAGTGCAACAAGCCCTGGATAACCTGGCCCAGTGGGGCCTGGGCGATGGCTTTGAGGTGGTATGCGGCGACATCCGCCAGCCTCCTCCCCAGGTCAAGGGGCCTTACGACCTCATCACCATGTTCAACCTGGCCTATTATTTTTCACCTCAGGAAAGAGGCGAGTTGTTCAAGTACCTACGCGGCTTGCTGGCGTCTGATGGGGTTTTGGCGGTGGCCTCCAACTTCGCCAGCCAGGGCAAGGAACCTGCCGCGGCCAACCTGAACCTGGCCAATTGCTCCATCCAGGGCTTGCATCCCCTGCCCAGCCTGGATGGCCTGTGCCAGGAACTCAGAGAATGCGGCTTCAGCAAGGTGAGTCCGGTGAGAATCATGCCGGGCAGCACTTTTTACGGTGTGAGAGCCAGCTAAAACGAAACGCCCCCTTACCTTGGGCAAGGGGGCGTTATTGTCCCTACTTCACTATTCGCCTATTTGTTTTTCCCTTTCCTTTTTGAGCACCTGGCATTCCAGATGGCCTTTACGCGCGGTGACAAAACAGCCGCCGCAGGAAATGCAGTCAGCCGGTTCCTGCCTGCCCGCCTTCCATAGGTTGGGCAGGTCGGGTTGGCGCACCAGGGGACGCGACATAGCCACCGCGTCCACCTGGTCCAGGGCCGCTTCGATGCGCTGGCGGGAGCGCCAGCCGCCCACCACGATGATGGGGCAGCCCAGGGCGGCTTTGAGCGTCTTGGCGTTATCCAGGAAATAGCCCTCGTCCGCCGGCTCCTTGACCAAACGGCTGGGGCTCAGCTTGCCGCCGTAGGGCACGCCGCCGGAAACTTCTATGGCATCGATACCCGCCTCTACTAGGCCCTTGGCGCAGATCAGCGAGTCCTCCAAGGTGATGCCGCCCTCAATGGCGTCGGTTGAGTTGAGCTTGATGAACACCGGATAGTCCGGCCCCACCGCGTTTCTAGCCTCACGGCAAACCTGCCAGGCCAGCTTGGAGCGTCCCTCGGCGTCGCCGCCGTACTCGTCCTGGCGGCGGTTGGTGAAGGGGCTCAGGAACTGAGCCAGGAGATAGCCGTGGGCCCCGTGCAGCTGCACCGCATCGAAGCCCGCGGCCTTGGCCCGGGCCGCGGCCATGGCGAAATCTTCTATGATGACTTCTATCTGGTCCGTATTCAGTTCTTCCACCTCTTCCTTGAAGGTGGGATTAACCATGGCCGAGGGCCCCAGGGGCTTATGCCCCAACACCTTGGCGGAACCCTGGCCGCCGGCGTGCACGATCTGCAGGGCCACCAGGCCGCCGGATTTATGCACCGCGTCCGAAATGCGGGTCAAGGGCCCTACCATGGCGTCGATGTGCACGCCGGTCTGTCCGGGCAAAGCCTTGCCGTGGGCGCTCACATAGGCGAAGCCGGTTATGGCGAGGCCCACCCCGCCCTCGGCCAGGCCGGCGGTCAAAAGCGCGGTCTCTCTCGTGGGGGTGCCGTCGGCTTCGGCCAAGCCTTCCCAGGTGGCGGAGCGCACGATGCGGTTGGGTATTTGAAGCTTATTCATCTGCCAGGGAGTGAAGATATCGGCCATGGTTATCTCCGGGTTGTTTTTGATGATGCTTAACTCTAAGTTTCTTTTAAGCCGATGGCAAGCCTGTAGCCCGCTAAACCTTTGCTTCCCGCACGATGGAACTAAAAAGCGGCCCGGAGACTGGTCCCCAAGACCGCGAAAAGCGAAAATCCGCTTTGTTGCTAATAAATCAGGGAGCCTTGCGAAATCTGCTTCTTGCGCTTTAAATATTCATCCTTGCTGATGCGGCCGGACTCGAAGTCATCCTCCAGGCGCTTCATCTGTTTATGCTTTTGATATTCATAAGCCGCGCCCGTGCCCGCCGCGCCCACCGCCGCGCCGCCCACGAACCCCCTGCTGCAGCCAATCGCTCCCAGGCCGAGCGCCAAGATCAGAACCATCACAGCCGACGTGATCTTTTTCATGCAAACCTCCTAATGCTGTAGCCACGATCCTCCTTTCTTCAAATAGCAGCCCCGGCCGCGGTTCAGCCATAGACGCGCCTAGGTAATTGCGCCTAAGAATAATGCTGAATCGCAGCCGGGGTCCGTTAAGCCGCTTCTAAGCAGGCTTCTTCTTTAGTAGGCCTGCTCGTAAGTCAAATCGTCGGCCTGAATCTTGTGGCCGAACTTCTTGTAAACCCAAGCCTGGTAGATGATCACTATGGGCACCATGATGAGCGCCACGCCCAGCATGATCTTAAGTGTAAGCGGGCTGGAGGCCGAGTTGGCGATGGTCATGCTGGCCGCCGGGTCCAGGCTCGACGGCAGCAGCCGGGGAAAGAGCCCCACCACGCCGAAGAGCGCGGCGCTGGCGATAAACACCGCCGAAGACAGCCAAGCCTTGCCCCAGGCCTCTTTAGCCATCATGATCTTGATGCCAAAGAGACCTGCTACCGCCAGCAGCGGGATCACGAACAGGATCGGCGCGCCCAGGTAGTTCTTGTAGAGATCGGTGGCGAACCAGGTGAAGATGAGAAACACCACGGCCAGGACCGCTTGCGCAAACCAAAGCTTGCCCGCCATGGCCTTGGCCTTTTCGTGCATCTCCTGGCCTATGTCGCCGCCGGTTTTAAGCACCAGCCACAACGCGCCATGCACGCAGAACATCACCAGGAACAACAGCCCGCCGGCCAGTCCGTAGGGATTCAACAGGGTGAACAAGGTTCCCTGGTAAACGTGGTTTTTATCAATGGGGATACCGGCGAAGATGTTTGCGAACGCCACGCCCAAAAGGAGCGCGGGCAGGAAGCTTCCGATGAAAAGGCAGAAGTCCCAAACCGATTTCCAGGCCGGCGACTCCACCTTACCCCGCAGTTCAAAGGACACGCCTCTTAAGATCAAGGCGAACAAGAGCAGCATGAGCGCCGAATACAATGCGGAAAACATCACCGCGTAGGTTCCCGGGAAGGCGGCGAAGGTCACGCCGCCGGCGGTGATGAGCCACACCTCGTTGCCGTCCCAGAATGGACCCATGGCGTTATAGATGATGCGCTTGTCCTGCTCGTTTTTGGCCAGGACCGGCATCAAAGCGCCCAGGCCCAGGTCAAAACCGTCCAGGACGAAATAGACGATCCACAGCACGCCCCATAGCACAAACCAGATGCTCTCAAGCATGGGCCACCTCCTGGCCGGCCGGCGCGGCAACCGCATCATCGCTAGACCCCGGTCCCTTGCGGGCGAACTTCATCATTAAATACAACGCAACCGCGCCCAAAAGGCCGTAGACCAAGATAAAGGCCACCAGGGTAGTGCCCACCTGGGATACCGCGATGGGCGAAACCGCGTCCTTGGTGCGCATCATCCCGTACACGATCCAGGGCTGTCGGCCCACCTCGGCCAGCATCCAGCCCATCTCATTGGCCAGATAGGGCAAGGGGATGATCCAGGGCAGGATGCGCAGGAGCAATGGGCTCTGCTCGGGGTCTTTCCGTTTGAGCCAGACCCAGACGGCCAGGATGATAAACAGGGTGCCCAGGCCCACCATCACGCGGAATGAGATGAAGGATAAGAGCACCGGCGGCCGGTCCTCCTTGGGGAAGGCCTTGAGACCCTTCACTTCGGCGCCGAAGTCGCCGAACGCCAGGAAGCTCAGCGCACCGGGCACGGGCATGGCCTCCACTGAGTTTTTCTCATTGGCCTCGTCCGGCACTTGCAACAGGTACATGGGCGCGGCCTTGGTGGTTTCCCACAGCGACTCCATTGCCGCCAGCTTGGTGGGCTGCTTCTCGGCCACTTCCTTACCGGAGAGGTCGCCGTTGATGGCTAAAAACACCGCGAAGATAAGGGTGAACACCGCGGCCAGGCGGAAGCTCTTTTTAAAGAAGCTCACCTGGTTTTTGCGCAGCAGGTGCCAGGCGCTTATGCCCAAGACGAAAAAGCCGGCCAGCACATAGGCCCCGCTTAAGGTGTGGATAAACTCCAAAACCACCCACTTCTGGGTGATGATGGCTATGAAGTTGTCCAGTTCAGCCCGCCCGTTGCGAATCACATAGCCCACCGGATGCTGCATGAAGGAGTTGGCCGCCAAGATCCAGAAGGCGCTAATGTTGGAGGCGATGGCCACCAACCAGATACATACGGCATGGGCCTTGGGCGACAGCCGTTTCCATCCGAAAACCCACACCGCGATAAAGGTTGATTCCAGGAAAAAAGCCACCGTGGCTTCCACCGCCAGGAGCGAGCCGAAGATATCGCCCACATAGGCGGAATAGCGCGACCAGTTGGTGCCGAATTGAAATTCCAGGGTGATGCCGGTCACCACGCCGATGGCGAAGTTGATGAGGAATAGCTTTCCCCAAAACTTGGCCATGCGCTTGTACTCCTCGTCGCCACTGCGCACATACTTGGTCTCCATGATGGCGATCAACAAGCTGAGGCCCAAGGTGAGCGGGACGAAAAGGAAGTGGAAGAAGGTGGCTGCCGCGAATTGCAGCCTGGATAGCATTAACACATCCATGGTCTTCAAGCCTCCCCGCCAAAAGTTAATCCCATAATTCAACTATACGCTTAGCTGATTTCCCTAAGTCTGCGTTTTTCTCTGGTTACCAAACTGGCCAAGTCAGCACTGCCCAGGGTTTTTTTCAGCCCGGCCTGGGACTCCCGCCAAACCTCGTGCACGGCGCAAAAGGCGGTGCGGTTGCAGGAGTCTTCATGGATGAGGCACAGGTTCAGGTCCAGGGGACCTTCCACCGCCTCCACCACCTGCAGCAGGCTTATTTCGCTGGCCGGCCTGGCCAGGCGGTAGCCGCCCTTGGCTCCCTTGGTTATTTGAATGATGCCGGCGTGGGACAGTTGCTGAGCGATCTTGCCCAGAAAATGGAGAGGTATCCGCATGTCTTCGCTGACTTGGCGACGGGTGATCTCACCACCGTCCGGCTGCATGGCCAGATACAAGGCGCAACGCACCGCATATTCGCCAGCCCTGGTTAAACGCATGTCCCCTCCTCAATTTAGGACAATGTGGATAATATTTGTCCTATTTTATACGCAAAGCGAAACTCCGCGTCAAGAAATAAATCCAAATGGGAGGGGATTTAAAAAAGGGGCCTAGGAATAGGCCCCAGAATGCCTTTTATTTGAATAACTTCAAATAGGCGCCATAGCCTTCTTTGGCCAGATCCTGGACCGGTATGAAGCGCAGCGCCGCGGAGTTCATGCAATAGCGTAGGCCAGTGGGCGGGGGGCCATCGTTG
>CAZDRW010000218.1:0-6147 GCA_964507555.1 uncultured Desulfarculaceae bacterium | reverse complement strand
GGGTGCCTGGCTTGAGCGTGGCCTTTGTGGCGGATGACGAGGTGGTGTGGCTCAAGGGCTATGGCACCAGGACCTTAAACGGCAGCGAGCCGGTGACACAGGAGACTATTTTCCAGATCGGCTCGTGCTCCAAGGCGTTCACCGCCGCCCGCTTAGGCATGCTGGTGGATCAGGGCGCCCTGAACTGGAACGACGCGGTGGTGGGCCGTCTGCCGGAGTTCGGCATGGCCGGCCAGGACGTCACGGAAAAATTCCTGGTCGACGACCTCATGGCCCACCGCTCCGGACTCTATGCCTATGCCGGGGATTACCAGGCTTATTTGGGCTACTCCCGGCCTCACCTGATTCATTCCTTGCGCTATTTTCAGCCGCAGACCACCTTCCGCTCAGAGTTCGCCTACCAGAACGGCTTCTTCCTGGTGGCAGCCGCGCTGATCGAAGCCTTTTCGGGGCAAAGCTTTGAGGAGGCCGTTCGGGAGGGGATACTCAAGCCTTTGGGCATGAACGACACCACCATCAGCGAGGCGGGCTATTTGGCCGCCCAGAACCGGGCCGCCATGTATGCGCCCACCGCGGACCGGGCCTCCATCAACCGCATACCGGATGGCTGGCAGTTCAACCCGTGGTGCTACATCTACGCGCCGGCCGGTGGCATCAACTCCAACGCCAAGGACATGGCCCAGTGGGTCAGGTTCAACCTGGGCGATGGCAGCTGTGAGGGGCAAAGGCTCCTGGACCCCAACACCCTGGACTGGCTGCACACCCCCCATACCTTGATCCCGCAGGGCTTTTACAACCGCAAAGGCTGGGACGCCTATTGCCTGGGATGGTTCTATACCCCGGGAGAACCATTCCCCAGCATCCAGCACGGCGGCAACACCCTGGGCCATCACGCCCTGGTGAGCCTGGTGCCGCAGGCGGGCGTGGGCGCGGTGGTCTTAACCAACACCGGCATCAACCTGGCCGCCGAAGCCGTGGCTTGGCGCTTTATTGACCTCTACCTGGACCGTCCCTTACGCGACGTGTTCAACCGGCAGGCCGCGCAAATCCAGGATTTTCCGGTGACAAGACGGCTGCCGGAGCCCGCGCTGACGCCGGCCCCGCCGCCTGGGTCTGAGGGCTTAGCCGGCCCGGCATTGCAATGCTGGGATGATTTTTGCGGGACTTACTACAACCCGATCTACGGACAGGTGAGCGTGGTTTGGAACGGTTCCGGCCTGAAACTTACCATCGGGCCCGAGCAGGTGGAGATGGCGCTGGAGTACCAGAACTTGGCCGATTTCAGGCTGGTTTGGCCTGACGAGATTTATATCGACGGCCAGGTGGGCCATAGCTTGGTGCATTTCGAAAACATCGTCGACGGCAAGCCTTTTAAGATGACCATTGACCTTATGAACTATGACACAGGCGGCGAGTTCTTGAGGGTGGACAACTAACGGTTAGCTTCAGTTGCGCATCTTCAGCGTATTCGGTGCTCACAGGAGGAAAATACATAAAAAAAGCGGTTCCGGCCATGGCCAGTCCCGTGCGAATTAAATATAAACTAAGCCACCATCTCAAACAGCCTGCGGTGGGCCTTTTACCTGGCCTTAGGCCTGGATGGCGTTTATACAAGTAATAGGGCTTCAGCCGTTCTGGAAATCACCATCGCCTGAAACCATACAGACGTGTATACTCACCGCTCACCCTTAATCCACAATTTAACTCGTGCACTGTTGGGTTGTTTGGCATGACGGGCTTAGCGCCCGCCACCGATTCCATTGGTCCGGCCTAAATAAAAATGCGGGTCAATGATGGCTGGAATCGATTGGTATCGTTGACTGGGGGGATAGAAATTATGACTGCCAAGCAAAACCAGGCTGGGCACCCTGCTTCTGTGCAGAAGGAAGTGATTCGCCGGCGTTTTCTGGAAAGCGTGTCAGGAGTCATGCTGGTTATTGCGATGATAGGCTTGCCGCTGTCGCTGTCGCGTATTCCTCACACCGGCCTGCACTTCAACCACATCACTCACATCTGCGGGGCGCTCCTGGTTTTCGCGGTTTTCTTTGCCCGCAAACGCTTAAGCGACCGCTGGCTAGTCTCCTCGCTTGTATTCATGTCCACGGCATTGAGCATTTCCGCCTTGTTGCAATACGGCCTCGTTTCGGCTGGCTTTTATTTTGCGGCAGCTAGCATCTTTATTGCAGGGGTGAGCCTGGGGTTGTGGAGCGGAGTGATTTTGGCCGCCTTTTACGCGGTTGCCTGCAGCATCATCGCCTACTTGTGGATGTCCGGTTACCTTGTTTTTCCGACCGATGTACGAACATACATTTTGCTGCCATCGGTTTGGGCCTCGCTCGGCGCCGGCTTTATACTCACCACCGCCATATTTTTTGTCTCAGCCTCGGGATTTTTCAGGGGCTTGACCGAGCTGGTGGACACCATAGACCAACAGAAACAGGAGATAGAGGAAAGTAACGCTGAATTAAACCGGGCCAACCTTGAACTCGAGGCGGCCATAAAGGAGATCAAGACCCTGCACGGCCTGTTGCCCATCTGCGCCAAGTGTAAAAAAATCCGCGATGATCAGGGCTATTGGCAGCAGCTCGAAGAATACTTGGAGCGTCATACCGAGGCTGAGTTGACCCACAGCCTGTGCCCGGAATGCATCAGCGAGCTTTATCCCGAAATCTCGGAGCAAGTGCTTAAACGGCTGAACCACAAGCAGCCCAAGTGAGCGCCCGTGTGGTGCTTGTAAGGCCCGCAACCAGTTAGGGCACACCTATCCCGCCAGCGTACCTAATCCTTGCTAAGCGCTAAGCCACCATATCAAACAGCTTGCGGTTGGCCTCCAAACGCGCCTTGGGGCTGGAGGCGGCCAGCACATCCCAAATCTCGTCGCTGGTAAAGGGCAGCGCCCCGGCGAAAGCAGCCGCCGCCAGCAGCACCACGTTGGCCGCCTTGGGCGCGCCGGCTTCCTGGGCGATGCCGGTGGCGTCCACCACCAGGCTTTGCACCTTGTGCTTGCGCATGGCGGCCAGGGCCTTGCCGGAAACAAAGCCCTCGTCGGGCGCGTTCACGATCAAGCTGCCGCCCGGCTCCAGGAAAGGCAGGTTGCGCACCGCCTCGCCGGCATCCAGGGAAAACAAGGTCTGGGCCTGGCCCGGGCTCACCAGGGGGCTGAAGAAAGGGCCTGCCTTGAGATGGCTCAGCACGCTGCCGCCGCGCTGGGCCATGCCGTGCACCTCGCTTATGAGCACCCGGTTGGTTTTGCGACGGGCCGCCGCGGCCAGGATGCGGGTGACGAACAGCACTCCCTGGCCGCCCACGCCGGCCACCACCGCTTGCCAGGAAAAACGGCTCATGATACCACCTCCGCAGGGATTAAGGCGCCGTGGGCGCACACGTATTGGCAAAGCCCGCAATCCACGCACCAGGCGGGATCGATGCTGACCCGGCCATTGGCGTCCGGTATCAAGGCCGGGCACACGAACAAAGTGGTGCACACCCGGCAGCCCACGCAGCCGTGGGCCGGCTCCAGGGTCATGGTGCCGGTGGGGCAGACCTCGGCGCAAAGCCGGCAGCCGGTGCAGGCCTTGGCGTTTACTTTTATGACGGCCTTGCGGGTTCTGGTCAGAGCCCCGTTGGGGCATATCTCCACACAACGCCCGCAGTCGGCGCACTTGTGGGCCTTGCGGTCGTGCACCGGCGGGCGCTTTTCCGCGCTCCCGGCCACCTTGATGGGGATGGGATGGGGTATGGCCGCATCGCGCCTTTGGGCCACGCAGGCGTGGCGCGCCACCACCACCGCCACCGAGCCATCCTCTTTAGCGGCGAAGCGGTGGGCTTTCCTGAGGGCCTTGGCCAAGGCGTTCAGATCGTAGGGGTCCACCTCCTCCACCTGCTCCACCCCGCATCCCTTGATGAGCTGCATCAGATCCACCTTGCGGCCCGGGTGGCCGTCGGCGGTGAGTCCGTTTTCCGGGGTGGGCTGCATGCCGGTCATGGAGGTGGTTTCGTTGTCCAGGATCACCAGCACAAAGCGCGCGCCGTTATATACCGAGCTGATCAAGCCCGCGGCGCCCGAGTGGTAGAAGGTGCTGTCGCCGATGGTGGCGATCACCGGCTTTTCCACGCCGTCCAGCTGGTGGGTGCGGCTTAGAGCGGCGGCGAAGTTGATGGCCGCGCCCATGTCGTGGCAGGTGTCCACCGCGCCCTGATTCAGCCCCAGGGTGTAGCAGCCGATGTCGGAGGGGAAGATGCCGCCGGGGAAATGGCGCTTCATGGTCCAGAACACCGCGCGGTGCGCACAGCCCGGGCAAAGGTTGGGCCTGCGCAGGGGAGCCTGGTCCGGCACGCTCAAGATCGCGCGCTTGGGCTTGGGCACTTTGATGCGGGCCTCCTTCAGCGCGCGTTCCAAAACTCCGCTCAGCACGTCCGGCCCCAGCTCGCCGGCCGAGGGCACGTGCCCACTGTAGCGGCCCAGGAGCTTTTCGCGCTGGGGCGAGAGCATCTCCAATACCGGCTCGGTCTCCTCCAGCACCAGCACCTTGGCGCAGGAATCCAGGAGCCGCTTAACCGGAGCCAGGGGCAGGGGGTAGGGCATGGCCACCTGCAGAAATGGTATGCCCGCTTCTTTTAGGTCGATGCCCATTTCGGCCAGGAGATCGCGGGCCAGCGCCGCGGGCAGGCCGGAGGAGAGGATGCCCAGGCGCGCCTTTTTGGCGCCCGGCTCGGCGTGCCAGATGTTCAGCTTCTTCTGGCCGCTCACGTAGTCGGCGATCTTGATGAGCTTGTCGTTCAAGGCGTGATGCAGGGCCAAGCGCATCTTGGGAATGGCGGCCCAGCGGAAGGGATCGCGCACGAACTGGGCCGGCCGGCTGACGCTCTTGGGCTTACGCAGGGCCAGGTTCTGCCGGGCGTGGCAAACGCGCAGCACCGGGCGCAGCATCACCGGGATCTCGAAGCGCTCGGAGATGGCAAAGGCCGTGGCCACCATATCGCGGGCCTGGGCCGGGGAGTCCGGGTCCAAGACCGGCAGCTTGGCGAAATGGGCCAGAAGGCGGGAATCCTGCTCGGTCTGCGAGGAATGGGGGCCGGGGTCGTCGGCGCTTATAATGACGAAGCCGCCTTTCACGCCGATGTAGGCCGCGCTCATCACCGGGTCCAGGGCCACGTTGAGGCCCACCTGCTTCATGGCGCACGCCGTGCGCTTGCCGGTATAGGCCGCCGAAAGCGCCACCTCCAGGGCCACCTTCTCGTTCACCGACCACTCGCAATAGGGCGGCGGGTCGGCCTCGGGCGCGAAACGCACCACCGAGGGCAGAATCTCCGAGGAAGGCGTGCCGGGATAGG
This sequence comes from uncultured Desulfarculaceae bacterium, assembly GCA_964507555.1. Classification (GTDB taxonomy): domain Bacteria; phylum Desulfobacterota; class Desulfarculia; order Desulfarculales; family Desulfarculaceae; genus Desulfocarbo. The sequence goes on along the minus strand of CAZDRW010000218.1, from coordinate 813 downwards.
CGGACACCAGGTGCACCCCGTTTTCCACCAGGCCGCGGGCGATGGCTTCGTTGCCCATCAAGATGGCCTCGGTCTTGGCTTTAGGATCTCTCTTCACGCTGGACTCCCTTTTAAGGGGTTTGGGTATAAGCAATGGTTAACATAAATTGCCCCACCAGTGGCTGCAAGCACTTTGTGGCGGAGCCGAGCGCGCAGGGCGGCGGATGAACCTCTCTAGGCAGGCTTTTGCCCTGTGAACACGGTGTAGGTGAAAAAACCGTAATAGCCGGGCGTATCCAGGACGCAGTCCGGCGAGTCCGGCCGGGTGAGGCGGGTGAACAGCTCCCAATCCGCGACGGATACTTCAGCGCGGGCCGCGCCCCAGCGCATATCCATAAGTTCCAGGAGCGCTTGTTTTATAAGTGGATCCAGCGGGGCGCGGAATTCGGCCAGGAAGCTCTGGGCCTCGATAGCAAGCAAACCCGCTTGGCCAAGGCGCTCCGGCAGGCGCAGGAAATGATCGCCGGGCGCATCGCCAGGCTTGAACGGCGCCTGGCCGGTCCTGGTTGCGCCCAGGCGCGCCTCCAGGCCGGGATAACCGGCCAAGAGCTGCTGCGAGGAATAGGCCATGAGCGCCAGGCGGCCGCCCGGCTTGATGACCCTGGTTAGTTCCGCTAACTGCGCGGCTTTAGCGCCGGGCATATAGCCCGCGCAGTCAAGGCTCCAGATCCAGTCAAAGGAGGCCGGCTCAAAGGGCAGGCCGTATATATCGCCCTGGGCAAGCTTGACCGCATCATTAATGCCCTGGGATTGGGCCAATTCGCCTGCCCGCGC
>CAZDRW010000217.1:0-6187 GCA_964507555.1 uncultured Desulfarculaceae bacterium | reverse complement strand
GTCGTAGATCACATCAACTCCGCCCGCCAAACGGAATGCGCTGATTACTTGCAGTATCTGAGAAAGCCGCTCAGCCGTACGGCTGTGGTCGCTGGCCAGCACCCCAATCCAGGCCAGGGCCGCCGCCGCGCCCCCCAATAGGCTAGAGGGAAGCTGCATATGTTGAGGGCCATTAGCGGTTTCCACTCTCCTGGGGGCATTGAGTTCTGGGATAAGCTCCAACACCACTACGGCAGGACCTAGCCCGCCAAGCTGTGCCTTGGCTTCATCATCCAAGCGCTGGCAAACCACGACACCGCTGCCTCTCTGGCGAATTGGCTCCAGCCCCAGAAGCCCGGGCGACAGGATTTCCGCATTAATTCCTTGTTGGGCGAGGCTTTCCGCTAGGCCCTTGTTATCAGGACCCCATACATAGAGAAAGGAGTTTGATATGTCGTTAGTAAGACCCGTCATTCTCTCAACTTGAACCTGATTGCCGGCTCGGATAACATTGGGCAGAGATAAATTTACAGTAGCGCATAAATTTCGAAAAGGAAAGTATCAATGCCCACCATCCCCCAGGACATGCCTCTATGGCTGATAAAAATATTGGCCGCCGGGTTGGGGCTTATGCTGGTGCTGGCCTTGGGGCTGGTGGTGAGCCGATTTTTTCGCAAACTAACCAAACGCACGCCCCTTGATTAGAGGCTGATAACTTGACCCGCCAGAAACACCAGGACTTAAGCCGTCAGGAACTATTGGACCTGGTGTGCGAACAGGAAGCCACGCTTTCAACTTATAAAGAAACCTTGGCCCGTATTTACCACGAATTCGACGCTAAGATCGAGGAGCTTTCCCTCATCCGCCGAGTATCGGATGTGCTTCGCCAGGCCGAGGATTTGGCCGGGCTGGCTTTGGGTTTGGTGGAGGTGGTGATAAGCGAACTTCCCGCCGATTTCGTTTGCTTGATGCTGGCGGATCCGGAGATGACCCGTCTCACGCCAGCGGCGCATATGAGCCGGGATTGGGAGGCGCCCCGACCCCTGGAGGACTTTGAGCCGGATGGCGTGGTGGAACTGGACCAGGGTGACTTGGGTCAGGCGCTGGGCGCTGGGCGCATTTTCCTGATTCCGGACTTGACCGAACATGCCATTCAACCGTGGCCAACCCCGCTGCCCCAGGATTCCCGCTCTTTTATGGCTCTGCCTTTGGTGGCCCGCCAGCAGATGCTGGGCGCCATGATCCTGACCAGCGTGACCGCCCGCGCCTTTGGTCAAGAGCACACCCGCATACTGACCATCCTGTGCGATCATGCCGCCGCGGCCCTGGCCAACGTGCGTCTCATCCAGCAGCTGGGCGAGATCAACGAGCAGCTTTTGGATAGCGAACTGGAGGCCCATCAGAGCAAGGAATACTTGCAGCGCGTGCTGGACACGGCCAATGATCTAATCCTCATCGCTAAAGAGAACGGTCAAATTAAATACGTCAACCAGGCCGCCTCGGATATCGGCCTAAAACATGAGGAATTGGAGAACCACCCTATGGCCGGTCTCTTCGCCGAAATTGAGAGGGCGGAGGAACTCTTAGGCTCGGGTGAGCGCAACGAACAGGAATTGGAGCTGAGGCTGCCCGGTGGCGGCACCCGGCTCATGCTGGTTAGCGTGACGCCGCTACCCGATTCCGGGGAAGTTCTGGCGATCCTGCGCGACATCACCCACCGCCGCGCCCTGGAGCGCCAGCTCATGCACGCCGAAAAGTTGGCATCGGTGGGCATCCTGGCTGCCGGGGTGGCGCACGAGATCGGCAATCCGCTCTCGGCCGTTAGTGGCTATGCCCAGCTATTATCAAAAGACGATGTGAGCGAAGAGGAGCGCCAAGAGTTCGGCGAGGCCATCTTTGATTTGGCCCAGCGTATAGACAAGATCATCCGCGATCTCTTGGAATACTCCCGGCCCAGCCCTTTCCAGGGGCAGATGGTGGAGATGAACCAGGCCATCGAGGCAGTGCTCAACATGTTCTTCACCAGCAAGCGTCTAGCGTCCTATAACCTCACCATCAACCGCGATCTGGTCCGGGACTTGCCGCCGGTGCGCATGGACCGCGACCAGCTTCAGCAGGTGGTGCTTAACATGGTGATGAACGCCGCCCAGGCCATGGAAAAGGGCGGGGTGCTCACCATTAACACCAACCGGGAAAAGGGTGGCTGGGTAACCCTTAGTTTTGCTGACACCGGGCCGGGCATCGCCCCTGAAAACATGCGCAGTTTGTTCGATCCCTTTTTTACCACCAAGCCGCCGGGCCAAGGAACCGGCTTGGGGCTTTCCATCTGTGATAGGATCATCAGTCAGGCGGGCGGGCGCATCGAAGTTAGAACCAAGTTGGGCAAGGGCGCCACCTTCAAGATATGGCTGCCGGGGGGGAGATAGTTAATACAAGCCTGCTGCATTAGCAGAAAGTGATATCCAGCGGTTTTTTTGGCTAAGGTCTGGGGATATTGGCGGCAGATATAAAAGGCGCACCTGCTTGAATATTGATTGGAAAATGCCATGAGCGCTGAAAAGAGCCAGGCCAAGGGCCGCATCCTGGTGGTGGATGACGAGGACCACATCCGGCGAGTGCTGGAGCTGATGCTCCGGCGCCAGGGCTATGATGTGGCCGCCGCCTCCGGCGGGCAGGAGGCGCTTAACAAGTTCGCAGCCGATAGCTTTGACATGGTGTTTCTGGACCTGCGCATGCCCGATCTAGACGGGCTCACCGTGCTCGGCCGCCTCCGCGAGACCGAGCCCGACCAGACCGTGGTTATGGTAACGGCTTACGCCTCGGTGGACACCGCGCTAACCGCCATGAAGCAGGGAGCTTTCGATTACATCGGCAAGCCATTCAAGGAAGAAGAAATCCTGGCCGTGGTGGATAAGGCCTTGGAACACGCCCGCCTGGTGGCCGACAACCGGTTGCTGCGCAGCGAGGTGGCCAGCCGCTATAACTTCGGCAACATTATAGGCTCGTCGCCGGCCATGCAGCGGCTGTTCAGCATGATGCGTAAAGTGGCCGACACCAAGGCCACGGTGCTGATTACCGGCGAAAGCGGCACCGGCAAGGAGTTGGTGGCCCGGGCCCTGCACTACAACTCCCGCCGGGGGGATAGGCCCATGGTGGCGGTGAACTGCGCCGCCATTCCGCCCACCCTGATCGAGGCCGAGCTGTTCGGCGCGGCCAAGGGCGCCTACACCGGCTCTGACCGGTTGCGCAAGGGGCTTTTGGAGGAAGCCGACGGCTCAACCTTGTTTTTGGACGAGGTGGGTGAGCTGCCCCTGGACATGCAGGCCAAACTTCTGCGGTCCTTGCAGGAAGGCGAGATAAAAAGGGTAGGCGAAAACCTGCCACGCAAGGTGGATGTACGATTTGTGGCCGCTACCAACCGGGAACTGGCCAAGGAGGTGGAGGCCGGCAAGTTCCGCGAAGATCTATTCTACCGCCTCAACGTGGTCCACATCCCCCTCCCGCCCCTAAGGGAGAGGTCCGAGGACATTCCCTTGCTTTGCGCTCACTTCCTGGTGGAGGCGGCCAAGCGGTTGGAAGTGAAGCCCAAGCGGCTTTCGCCTGAAGCCCTGGAGATGATCCGCCAGGCGCCCTTGAAAGGAAATGTGCGCGAACTGGAAAATCTTCTGGAGCAGGCCACGATCATGGGAGAGGGCGTCGCCATCGAACCGGAGGACCTGCCCCTGCCCCTGGGCGCGCCAATCAACCGGGCCGGCATAAAGGTGGCGGTGCCCCCTGAAGAAGAAGATTTGAAAAAAGTGCTAAAGTCGATTTCTCGATTGGCCGAAGAGCAAGTCATACGCCGGGTTCTAGACCGCGTGGACGGTAACCGGACCCAAGCTGCCGAGCGCCTGGGCATTTCAAGGCGCGCTTTGATTACCAAAATAAGGGAGCTAGGACTTTAGCTAGGTCACAACAGCTTTTGAAGCAAGCATCCCTGGGTGTGAAGCTAGAGGCAGCAGCGTGTGCAATCGAATTCACACTAGAGCTAACTATCTGATAGATAAGCTCATGTGGATCGCAAGCCAGGGCCAGGGAAGGCCCGGGGCCAAGGGAGATGGTGCTGAAAGCGGCTCATGGCATGTGAAGCGGTCTTCACGCCAAACAGCAGAGCAATCAGGACCAAAAGTCTCATAAGCCAGTAACAACGGACAGTTATCAAGTGGGTCCGATACTGGCACCGGCCTTGCACCCTGGATGGTCGCGACCAACCTGATTCAGCGGGAAGGGAGTTGACCATGGACCTGGCAATAAATATCCAAAAGGCCTATCAAGAACTGGATCTCAGCCCCGGCGCATCTTTGGCTGACGTCAAGCTCGCCTACCGCCGCTTGGCCAGAGCCTTGCACCCGGACCTTAATCCGGGCGCAATTGGCGCGCTCATGGGGCGGGTCAATCAGGCTTATGAAAAGCTGGTGCGCCACTTGGAAGGCCAACACCCTCACCAAGCCGGTCCGGCCCGCACGGCCCAAAGCGCTCAGCCAAAAAGCCCCACACAGAACCACAGCCGTGCCCGCCATGGAGATTTCAGCTCCTATCAATACGAAGAATTCGACGCCAAGCGCGGCGCCCACGGAGAGCACGCCAGGCGTAAGGCGGCTTGGCAGGACCTGAAGCGCCGTTTTTACGAGCAGGCCCAAAAAGCGGCCCAAGCCGCGGCTCGGGCGGCTGAAAAAAACAGTGCGGCCCGGTCTGAGGCAAAGTCTCCGCAAGTCTCCGCAAGTTCCTTCACCCCTCCGGCCGACCAAAAACACTGCATGGCCGACGAGGTACAGGTGCTTAGCCCCAGCGATCCTCGAGTGGCGCCTTATTCCGTCCAGGCCGAGGAGCCTGCGGCAGGGCCGGTGGGCCTTGACCGGCAAGCGCCCCATGGCTGGCGCTTGTTGGGCTTGGATAAGCAAGAGGGTGTTTTGCTATATAGCGTTGAGTTGACCGGCCGGCCGGGCGCTATAAATCTTCCGGTGCGCTGCTGCCGTACTTGTTCGCAATGCCAAGGTGCCGGCCGCTACTGCGACGCGGCGGGCCGCTTGCACCGTTGTCCGGCCTGCGGCGGCAGGGGGCGCATTACCAGGGCCGACCGCGTCAGAGTGGAATTGCCCGGCAACTGGCGGCCAGGCCAGTGCATCAGCGTGCCGGCCTGTAGTCCAGATAATGAGATCAGGGTGCAACTCAACCCGGTTTCGGCTGAATAGGGAGCGCGAGCATGGCCCAAAGAGCAGACAAAAGAGCCGCCCGCTCGGTCCATCGCAACGGCAATCTAAGGCCGGGCCGTTATTTCCTGGTTCATTCCGATCAGCTCTACAGCCTGGAGCCGGTGGATGAGCCCATGACCTATGCAGCTTCCCCCGAGCCGCTGGGCCCGCTGGGGCCCATGGAGGAGGACTCCTGCGCCCTGGAGCCCAAAGCCCAGCCTGGCTACGGCCCCGGCCCCAAAGGTAATTCCACCGCACAGCCCGCCGGTTTTTTCCTGGACCGATACGTTTACTAGCCCCTTGAAATAGCCGAATCCCAGATCCCTTCTAATTTGCTGGTGTTCGTTTGAATTTCGGGTTTTCATTGCCTGGCTTTTGGATGGCTCATGTCGGCCCAGGCCGCAAGGGCCGGGAAAAGTGGTGACCTCTGAAGTTGTCGCGGTGGTAATGGCGTGATCGTTGGCATATTACTGCGTAGGGATGAAAAGAAGTACTTTCTGTTCATTCAATTTAAAAGGCCGGCCAGCGCGGGGACCGCCAGAGCCCGGCAGCTGGCGAATGCGCACTAATGCATGACAAGTTCGAGAGCGGCTGTCCCACCGAGATGCGCTTCAGCATATTCCTGAACCGCACAGCGGTGCGCCTCAGCCGTAAAGGTGACTATTATGTGATAACCAAGGCGGGACCTTGAAGACAGACCGGTCAGCTTAACAAGAAAGCGGCGGCCGCTTGCTTAAAAACAAGCGGCCGCTTTAATCAAGGGTCTTAAGGAAGAAGCCCCTGGAAGTTGGTCCAGGGGATTCTCCCGTCATACCAGCATGCTGCTAAGCCAGGTGAGCCGCCACCAACTCGGTGATGTCCATCACCTTGATCTTGCCTAGGCCCTCCTTGCGAGCGCGGGCGGCGGCCTGGTTCAGGGAATTCTTGCAAGAGGGGCAGGCGCTCACCACCATGTCGGCCCCCAGGCCTAGGGCCTG
>CAZDRW010000216.1:5455-6260 GCA_964507555.1 uncultured Desulfarculaceae bacterium | reverse complement strand
GAGGCATCCTGGCCGATGGCTTGGGCTGCCTCTCCGCCGGCCTGTTGGGCGGCATGGGGCAAAGCAGCTCTTCCACCAATATCGGCCTTTCCATCGCCACCGGCGTCACCAGCCGGGTGATAGGCTTTATCCTGGGCGGCATGCTCATGGTCATGGCGTTTTTTCCCAAAGCGGCCGCGGTGTTCACCATCATGCCCCGACCCGTGATGGGCGCGACCTTGGTGTTCGCGCTATCGTTCATGGTGGTGGCCGGCATCCAGATCGTCATGAGCCGCATGCTGGACTCACGCAAGACCTTTGTCATGGGGTTGTCCTTGATATTCGGCCTTAGCGTGGATCTGGTGCCCCAAGCTTTCGATCATCTGCATCCTTGGATACAACCGCTTTTAAGCTCGTCTCTCTCCGCCGGCGCGCTAAGCGCGGTGGTGCTCAACTTGATATTCCGCATCGGCATCAGCAAGAAGGCCGAGCTGAAACTGGTTCCCGGTCTTTCCTCGGGGCGCGATATTCATGATTTCCTCGAGCGCCAGGGCGGAGCCTGGGGCGCGCGCCGCGAAGTGGTGCAAGCCGCCACCGTCGCGCTCACCGAACTTTGGGAAGCCATAAACGGACTTAACATGGCAAAGGGACCTGTGACTATGGAAGCTAAGTTCGATGAGCTTAGTTTGGATTTCAAGATTAGTTATCAGGGAGAGGCCTGCCAGATGCCCGATGCCCCCCCGAGCCATGACGAGTTGGTGTCCGACCCAAAGGCCCAGGCCGCGCTGGCGGGATTTCTGGTCAGGCGCTACGTGGATTCCATAAA
>CAZDRW010000216.1:0-5445 GCA_964507555.1 uncultured Desulfarculaceae bacterium | reverse complement strand
GGGAGAGGACTGCCTATACCGGCTGCACTTCACTCATTAGCCTTGGCCTTGCCGTGTCAGGCCAGGCGGCTGCTAACCCATTCCGGCCTACTCACTACAGATACATTTTACTTTTCTTGGCGGCCAGCGTGTCGGGTGTTTCGTGATCCATTTGCATTTTTACCTTGAACGTGGCGCTAAGGTCGTTGATGGCAAGCGCCTCATCCGGGCAATTCTGCACGCAACGCAGGCAGACGATGCACTTTTCCGGGTCGGCGGCGCCTTTTTCCGCATCCATGGCGCCCGCCGGACATTGTTCCTCGCACAATAGGCACTGTTGGCATTCCCCGCCGCCCCGGGTGGGCAGCATGCTGACCATTTTGTAGCGGAAGCTCTCGAATTGGTCCAATTGTTCCTGGCTGTAGGGCCCTTGGTCCAAGCTTTGAACCATGGCCTGGTCCTCTCCGCTAAAGCGCTGAAGAATCTTATCTGCATATTCCCGCGCTATGGTCAGGTCGCTCAGGTCCGGGCGAGTTTTCATGGACTCCCAGCCGGACAAATTAAAGGTGTGCTTGCCCAGGAACTCGGCCGAGGCGACTACCAGGAACCCCTGATCCTTAAGCCTGCGGCTGGTGTCGTAGTGGGTGGGGTGCACCTGGAAGCCGCCATAGGTGAAAAAGGTGGCGCTCTTCATGCCGTCGCCATGCAAGGAGGCGATCCAATCCCGCACCAGGCGCGGCGCGCGCATGGAATGAATAGGGGAGCCCAGGATTAAACCGTCATATTTTCGCAGCCCCAAATCGCGCTGCCTGTCCTTAAGCGCGGTTATGTCCCATAGATCAACCTCCGCCCCCAACTCCCCTAAACGGATGCTTATGGCTTGGGCGATTTTTCTGGTGTTGCCGGTGGCGCTGAAACAGCAGAGTGCGATTTTCATAGGTTTTGGCTTCCCGTTGGCGTTTCCATAAATGCAATGAGTCGGAAGAACGCTGCGATAAGGCAAGCATGGTGAGGGGCAGCCTAGCGTATTATCAGGACACCGTCATCACCCAAACGGGTCATGGTCCGGCCGGAAGCGCTAACTCAGATACAAAGCCTGGAGGGCAGGGGAACGCCCGCCCCAAACCTCCCTCTACCACCACATGTACGGCGCGTTGTACCAATAGCCAGGCCCCACGCCGTAAGAGAACACCGGTCCGAATCCTTCATATCTGATCACCTGGGGACGGGGCGGCCAGAGGTTTACCTCCTCACCGCGCAGAAGCACATAGGTATAGGTAATCTCGCCCAGGGGAAGCGTCTCCACTCCGGCGACCCTTCCCACCACGGTAAGGTCCCTGCCGATTTTGTATATCTCAGGGTCTAAAAAACCGGTCATGGATACGATGAAGCGGCCCTGGCTTTGGTTGACCTGCTAGGGGCGCTCCTCGTAATCCAGGGGCAGCTGCAGCAGCTCAATGAGGGTGCCTCTCTTTTTGTTTATGGTCTTTATGATCCTGCCGCCCCACAGCACCACCTGGTTCCGGTGCGCGGCCTGGTTTTGTTTGACCGTGGCCAGGTCTAGCCCGGGCACAACTTCGTGTTGCAAGGCCGGCGGCACTATGGAAGAAGCGCAACCGGCCGCCAAAAGCAGCGCCAGCGCAGATAGCATTATGAAGCTGAATTTCATGTCGCAGAACCTTTCCGGCAAATCAGAGGAAAGCAACCATGAGACGCCCGCGGGCGATCACTATTAAATAATCGCATATATTTAATTGATACCAAAGGAAGCAATTGCAAAACCTCCCGGCGAATCCAAACTCAGATAACCTGCGCGGGGAGTAGGTTAAGCAGGCCCCCTAAAGAGATCCCTGCCGGCGGCCAGGCGCTGGGGCATGCCCAAGAGCACCACCAAGTCGCCGGCCAAGAGTGTGGTCTGGGCCCCTGGCTCGGCTATGATTTCGGGGCCGCGCCCCACGGCTAAAAGCGTCACTCCGTGCTGGCGCCGCAGGGCCAGCTCGCCAACCTCGCAGCCGTCGGCGACGGAGCCCGGATGCACCCGCAGGGTCATTACTTGGGCGTCGCTCAAAAGGCGTGAAAGCTCGCTTGCCGCCGAGCCCGCCGGTTCCGGTTCGCGCAGCATGCCATAGGATTCGGCACGCAACTCGGTAACGAACGATTCGATCTCTCCCTGAGGCACCATGAAGCGGCGCAGCAGGCGCACGAATATCTCCAGGGCGGTTTCGTACTCTTCCGGGATCACTTCGTCGGCGCCCAGCTTCCGCAGTTCCGGGACCTCCTGCACAAACCTGGTGCGCGCGATCACGTACAATGCCGGGTTCATGGTTTTGGCCGTGGCCACCACTCGCCGGGTCGCCGCGGGATCGGCGATCACTGACACCAAAACCCGCGCCCTGTTCACGCCAAGGTAGTCCAGCATGGGCTCGTGAGTGGCGTCTGCGTAAACAATAGGTTCCCCCTTTGCCTTTTCCTCGCGCACCGTGGCGGGATTCATCTCCGCCACCACATAGGGAATCCCGGCCAGGCGCGCCGCGCGGGCCACGTTGCGGCCGTTGATGCCGTAGCCCACCACGATGGCGTGATCCCGCATTGCATGGACCGGGTGCCCCTGGTCAGGCAGTTTGAGCGGCATGGTGGTGAGTTTTGAAGCCAGGCGGGAGGCCAAGGCCACGCCCGCAGGAGTAAATAGCATGGTAAGCACCGATATGTTGAGAAATATCTGGTAATGCGCCTTTGAAATAAGGCCGTGGGTTAGGCCGGTGTGGGCCAGGACAAAAGAAAATTCGCCGACCTGGGCCAAAACGAAACCAGTGGCCAAAGCCACCCGAAAAGGCAGGCCCAAGGCCAAGGTGGCGATGCCGCCAGTTACGGTTTTCAGGGCCAGCACCACCAGGGCCGCAAGCGGCACCAGCCAAAGGTTGGCCCAAAGGAAGCTCAAGTCCATGAGCATGCCAATGGACACGAAGAACACGCTTACGAACAGATCGCGCAGCGGCAGCACGTTGCTCACCGCCTGGTGGCTGTAGGGGCTCTCGGAGATAATGAGCCCGGCCAGGAAGGCGCCCAGAGCCAAAGAAAGACCGGCGCTGGCGGTGAGCCAGGCTACGGCAAAACAGATCAGCACCACGGTTATGAGAAACAGTTCGCGGTTGCGGGCCGCCACCGTGCGCTCCAACAGCCAGGGCACCATCCAGCGAGCCGCCACCCCCATAACCACAATCACCGCCGCTCCCTTGGCCAATAGCAGCCAGCCGCTTTGGTCGCCAGCGCCCGCGCCGCCTGCCAAAAGCGGTGTTATAAGGAGCATAGGAATCACGGCTATGTCCTGTAAGATGAGCACTCCCAGGCTGGTGCGGCCGTGGGGCGCGTCCAACTCGCCCCTGGCCTGCAGGAGATTTAGTACGATGGCTGTGCTGGAAAGCGCCACCAGCATGCCGTCGAAAAACGCCGCCCCAAGGGGCCGGTTAAGGAGATGCCCCAAACCCGCGGCCAAAAGCACGGTCAAGCCAACCTGTACGCCGCCGCCTATGAGCAGGGTCTTTTTCATTTGCTTGAAGGTGCTGAAAGAGAACTCCATGCCGATTATGAACAGAAGCAAAACTACGCCCACTTCGGCCAGCACCTCGATCTCCTCGGAGGCGCTCACCAGTCCTAGCCCGTGGGGGCCGGCCAGGATGCCGGTGATCAGAAAGCCCACGATGGAGGGAATCTTGATCAGATTGCACAGGTAGACCGCAGCCACGGCCAGGGCCATCACGATGGTCAAGTCAATCAGAATGGGATAATGCATGAACGCCTATTGACCTTTGAGGTTGACATCTGAAAACCGGAAAAAGGAAGAGCCGGTAAATCGTTTTATCGCAATTCGGGTTTTGTGATGCAATGGCCTATGCGTTCAATGTACCATGACGATGCCTGGGGGAGGAACAGGGCGAGACGGCTTGCCGCAGTTGGCGGAGCCGTTTTGCTTGCCTGCCATGGGAGGGAAAAACATGCCGGGAATTAAGGGTAAGGCGCTGACGGTCTTCATGACCGTATGCTGCGCCTTTTGTTTTTTGTTGTTGGACGGCCTAGTTATCGCATCTGCCGAGGACACGCCATCTTCCGATAAAAACCTCGAAAAATGCCAAAAGTGGTGCGAAAAGATCAATCCTTGCAAGTGTTCCACCGTAAAAGGATGCGGCAAGGACGGCGAGACTATAAGGAGTTTTCGGGGCAAGGGCCAGAACTGGTACGCCTGCCGTTACGAGAGCGACATCAAGGCCTGGAACAAGACCGGTTGCCAGGCTTATTGCGCCAGGAACCCCAAGGTCTGCGTTAGCTGCAACGACGCTAAAGGTTGCGGCCCGGGCCTGGTCAGCATGAAGACCTTCAGGTTCGGCAACCGTACCCATCTTGATTATTACGCGTGCAAGAAAAAATAAGATTCAACCCAGCTGATGAAGCGGATGAAATCTCGCAACAGCGGCATCAGCACGAAACGGGGGGCGCGTGCGCCCGCCGTCTAAGATAGGGGATAGATAATGGAGCGTATAAACAAACGCCACGTGTTGTGGCTTTGCGCGTTTTTTGGCGTATTGGTGGTCTTGGCGGCTTTGGCCGCCGGACCGGCCTATGCCGGCAAGTGGAAGGATGCCTCCAAACGGCATGAGGACGCCTGCAACACCTGGTGCTCAAGCAATTCCGAATGCACCCATTGCTCCACCTTGAAAAACTGCGGTCATGGCTATGAGAACCTGCGCTCTTGGGACGGCTACGGCCAGAACTGGCATGCCTGTAAGAAGCGGCTCTCCTACTCTCAAGCCGGTGAGCAGAATCATACGGAATGCATAGACTGGTGCCAGGGAAACAAGCCTCGTTGCGTTAAGTGCTCAACCTACGCTGGCTGCGGCCCGGGTTACAAGAGCATAAAGACCTTCGGCGGCCGGGGTAACAACTATTTCGCCTGCGAGCGGCGCAGCGACACCGCGGACCGCATGAATGAATGCGACGAGTGGTGCTCCAACAACAAGCCCCGCTGTGTCAAATGCACCCAAAAGGACGGTTGCGGTGCGGGCTACAAGACCATTAAGAGCTTCCGGGGCCCTGGCATCAACTACTTTGCCTGCGAGGACCGGGGCCACTCCGAGCAGAACGAGGTCGATTGCATCAACTGGTGCCGGGATCACCACGTGCGGCTGGGTGGACCCAACGGCTGGTGCCACAAGTGTTCCAAGACTTCGGGTTGCGGGCCCGGCCTCACGGCCATCAAGAGCTGGAAGGGCAAGGGCAAGAACTGGTACGCCTGCGGCAACCGGGGCTATCTTTCCGAGCAGAACAAGTGGGAATGTTACGGCTATTGCAACACCCATGACAACTGCGCCCGTTGTATGAGGGTGGCGGGCTGTGGCGCGGGCTACAAGCAGCTGGAGGCATTCGGGGGCAAGGGAAACAATTGGTACGCCTGCGAGGACCGGGGCGTCGAGG
>CAZDRW010000215.1:0-6267 GCA_964507555.1 uncultured Desulfarculaceae bacterium | reverse complement strand
CCTGCCGTCCTCCGCTCTTCACCTGGCTCGGAAACAGGTAACAGAGAAGAGGAAGGTTATCGTGAGCTCTTTCAGGCCTCGCGCGATGCCGTCTTAATCACCGGTGCCGACGGTATCATCCGCGATGTCAATCCAGCATGCCTGGAGTTGTTTGGGCTCGAAAAAGAAACCATGATCGGCCTCAACTTCGAGGCCCTCTACACCAACCCGCTGGAAGCCAGGCACTTTTCCCAAGAAATTTCCCATCGAGGCTGGCTGCGGGATTATGAGGTGCGTTTAAGGGGTCCGGGCGACTCCCACTTTCATGCATTGTTCAGCGCCTCGCTGCGTTACGACCCGGACGGTCAGCCCACCGGCTATCAAGGCATCATCCACGACATCACCCAGCGCAAGCACGATCTGGAAAAGCTGCAGGCCTCCGAAGCGCGCTACCGGGCTCTTTTCGCCACCGCCAGCCAGACCATCTTCATAATGAAGGACGGCCTGTTCATTGACTGCAACTCGCGGGCCCTGGAGATGTTCGCCTGCACCAGGGAGCAGGTCATCGGGCACCCGCCGGAGGCGTTCATTCCGGAGCGTCAACCCGACGGCCGGGAATCCATACCGTTTCTGGAAGAGCGCCTACAGGTGGTGCTGGCGGGCGAACCGCAGCAATTCGATATGCGGCTCCAGCGCGCCGACGCCACCCAATTCGACGCCGAGGTGGAGCTGAACAGCTTTGCGGTCAACGAGGAACGGCACCTGGTGGGCAAGGTGCGGGACATCACCAAGCGCAAGGCCGCCCTCAGGGCCCTCAAGGACAGCGAGCAGCGCTTCCGCGCTTTAGCCCACAACGCGCCCGACATCATCTACACCCTGGACCATACCGGCCTTTTCACCTATATCAATCCGGCCTGGCAGCGCATCCTGGGTCACGAGCCCAGGGAGGTCATGGGGCGCTATTTCGTCGATTTTGTAGAGCCCGAAGAGGCTCAGCGCTACCGGGATATCTTCAAGCGCATCCGCGACGGACGCCAGACCTTCGTGGACTTGGATGGAAGGCTGTTGTCCAAGGACGGCACCCCGCGCCATTTCATGCTGAGCGGTTCGCCCAACATCGACGAAAACGGCAAGGTGGTGGGCATGGTGGGGCTGTTCAAGGACATCACCGAGCGCAACATGGCGCTCAGGCTTTTGCAGGACAGCGAGAAGCGTCACCGCATAGTGTTGGAGTCGGCGCCCGATCCGGTGATGGTCTGCAACCGCGCAGGCGATATCACCTACATCAACCCGGCTTTCACCAGGGTCTTCGGCTGGACCCTGGACGACCTGTTCGCCGGAGGCGTGAAATTCGTGCCCACGGATAGGGCAAGCGAAACCGGAGTGCTCATGGACCAGGTGGCGCGGGGCCAGACCATAAGCGGCGTCGAAACCCAGCGCATCGCCAAGGACGGCCAGATAGTCGAGGTCAGCCTGTCCGGGGCGGCGTTTTTCGATTCAAAGGGCGATAGTCTGGGCGCGGTGATCACCCTGCAGGACATCACCGATCGCAAGCGCACCCAGGAGCAGTTGCGCTTTGTCGCCTATCACGACATCCTCACCGGGCTGCCCAACCGCAAATCGTTTTACGAGGCCATCGACCAAGCCATGCTGGAGGTGAATCGCGTCTCCCAGGACAACCGCCACGGGCGCAAGCGGCTCTGGGCGCTGTTATTCCTGGATCTGGACCGGTTCAAGAACATCAACGACAGTCTGGGCCACGACGTGGGGGATAAGATTTTGCAGACAGTCGGCCGGCGCATCAAGGATTGCCTGCGCAAATCGGACCATATCTTCCGCCTGGGGGGCGATGAGTTCACCATGATCCTGAACGAGCTGAACCGCGACATCGACGCCGCCCGGGTGGCCGAAAAGATCCTGGAGTCCGTGGCCCGGCCCATCCCCTGGCATGGCAACGACCTGTACCTCACCGCCAGCATGGGTATCAGTGTATGCCCAAGCGACGGCAACGAGGTTGAGGCCATCGTGCGCAACGCGGACATGGCCATGTATGCGGCCAAGGACGAGGGCAACACCTATCATTTCTTCACCGAGGAGATGAACGCCAAGGCCCAGGCCCGCATGAGTCTGGAGACCAGCCTGCGCAGGGCCGTGCAAAACAACGAGCTGGTGCTCTACTACCAGCCCATGGTCGATAGCCAGCACCGCATCCAGGGCATGGAGGCGCTCTTGCGCTGGATGCACCCTGAGATCGGCCTGGTGCTGCCGGCCCAGTTCATCAAGGTGGCCGAGGAAACCGGCGCCATCGTGCCCATCGGGCGCTGGGTTCTGGGGGAGGCCTGCCAGCAGGCCAAGAAATGGCAGGAGCTGGGCTACGAGGACCTGTATGTATCCGTGAACCTTTCGGCCCGCCAATTCAAGCAGCCGGATCTGGTGGATGAGGTGCTGGGGGTGCTGCGGCACACCGGGTTGGAACCGCGCTATCTCAAGCTGGAGGTGACAGAAAGCAGCGTGATGGACGACCCCGAGGACGCCATTGCCAAGATGAATCACCTTACCGACTACGGCATCCGCTTTTCCATAGACGATTTCGGCACCGGCTACAGCTCCTTGAGCCATCTCAAGCGCTTCCCGGTGGACACCTTGAAGATCGACCGCAGCTTCGTGCGCGAGTCCTCGGATAACCACGGCGACCAGGAGATCATACGCACCATTTTGGCCATGGCCGCAAGCCTCAAGATGCTGGCGGTGGCCGAAGGGGTGGAGACCAAGGAGCAGCGCGACTTCCTCTGCCACGAAGGATGCGGCATCATGCAGGGCTTTTACTTCGGCGCGCCCGTGCCCCAGCATGAATTCGAAGGGCTCTTGAAACGCAAGGTGCTGGGGGGCTAGCCGGCGGCAGGGCTCCCAGGGGGCCAACCACGGCAAGAGCGTGAAAACCTATATGGAATAACTGCATCCCGCGGGATCTGAGCAGTTCAGACACGGAATCATGACTACCCCCTATTACGGCATCACCATCCGGGGCGGCGCTCCGGCCGACTACGAGAGCATAATCCCACTCATGCCGGATTGGTGGGACGGCCGCGACCTCAGAGCCATGCTGCCCAAGGTATTCTTCATCCATTTCAGCGACACGGTTTATATCGCAGAACACGCCGGGGAGCTGGTCGGCTTCCTGGTGGGCTTCTTTTCGCAGGCGCAAAAAGAGACGGGATACATCCATTTCGTGGGGGTGCATCCGGAGTTCCGCCAGCAGGGTGTGGGGTGCATGCTCTATGAAGAATTCTTTGCCGCCTGCCGGGCCCAGGGTAGGGCGATCATCAAATCCTGCACCTCTCCGGTGAACAAGCTCTCCATCGCCTTTCATAAGGGCATGGGCTTTATTGTCGAGGAGGGGGATGGCGTGGTGGACGGCATACCGGTTACCATGAATTATCTGGGGGAGGGCGAGCACAAGGTGCTTTTCCAGAAGGAACTGCGAGCCAAAGCCGCGAGGCCCTAAACGTCCGCGGCGGGAAAACCAGGCTGGGGGCAGATGAACACTACTTGATCGAGGGGGTGCAAGTATGCTCTATGCAAACAGTATGCTCGGGAGGATTTTCATTATAGGCTTTGGCTGCGTCTGTGCCTTTGCCCTGGCAGGCCTAGCCATGGCGGGAACGCCTCAGCCCGATCCGCCCAACAAGAATATGAAAATCGACAAGCTCAGCCCGCAGCCCGAACCGCCGGACAAGCATCTCAAGCTCAAGGCCTTGGGACCCCAGCCCGAGCCGCCGGACAAGAATGCCAAGCAAAAGAAGGTCAAGCCCAAACCGGACGCCACCGGCAAGGATCCCGGCAGCAAGGCGCTGGGCCCGCAGCCCGAGCCGCCGGACCGGGAAGTGAACAAGAGCGCGGCAACCAAGGCCAAGAGCGCCAAGTAGAGGCGGCCGGGGATAGCGTAATACCAAGGGCGCCGGGCAGCCATGATGGGATGTCCGGCGCAATTTTATGTCCGGCGCGGGGCGGCTGAAGATACGGATACGTCTTTGCCATCCCGTCCGCAAAAAGTTCCTAATCCCGGTGCATCTATGTAAAATAAAAAGACCGCCTGGTCAGTGAAAAAACTAGAGGGCGGCTCGATCTTGTGACTACTTTCCGTCAAAAACGCTAAGGAGGCTGGGATGAGGGCATCGAGATATGGGACCGTATCGATGGCATTGCTTTTGGCGTTGGCGCTGGCCTTACCGCTTGCGGGCGCGGGCTGCGCCACCCAGGGCCAAACCGGCGCTTTGGGCGGGGCGGGCTTAGGCGCTCTGATCGGGCAGGCCATCGGCCACAACACCGCCGGCACTCTCATCGGGGCAGGCATTGGCACCGGCTTGGGTTATATCATCGGCAACGAGATGGACAAGGCCGACGCCAAGAAGCGGCAGGAAAGGGGCGCTCCCCCGCGTACCGGGCTTTTAGGCGGAACCAAGTGGAGGGCTATTCAAGTTACGCCGCCGCCCACGCCGCCGCACACCAGCTACACCCTAAGGTTTGACAAGAACGGCGTGCTGCATAGCAGAGAGGTTTTTACCGATGGCACCGTGCAAACCGACCGCGAGAACTACCGGGTTCAGGGCGACATGCTCATCATCAACCGGCCGGGCTATCTGGTAAATGCAAAATATATGATGACCAACAATACGCTGACCATCTGGCACGACAAGGTCAAGACGGTGTTCGAGTTGGTAAACTAAGCGATCCGCTCCCCGTCCCTGGCAGCGGCTAGGCCCGCCGGGGGCGGGGCGCTTTTTATTTATTGCGCCAGCGCTTCCAGGATCGCGATCCCGGCCGGGGTTGCGATAACCCGCGCCAGTTCAAAGCCAGCCGCTTGCAGCAAGGCCCGGTACTCAGCCTCGGTCCTCTCCTTGCCGCCGCCAATAACCAGCACTTCCAGGTCCAAAAGCTTGGCCACTGAGAATCCGCCGTGCTCGGGTATTAAATTCTCCACGAGCAATAGTTTGCCGCCCGGCGGCAGGGCGCGCCGGCAATTGGCTAGGATTTTCGCGCTGGGCTCGTCCTCCCAATCATGTAGGGTGTGGCACATGAGGAAAGCGTCAAAGCCCGCGGGCGCCTCAAGAAAAAAATCGCATTCGATCGCCTGACAGCGCTCGGCCAGCCCGCTGGCCTGGATCGACTCCCTTGCCTGGCGCGCTACTTGGGGCAGCTCGGCCACGCAGCCGCTTAAGTGCGGGTTGGCCCTTAGTATCGCCAGCATGAGCGCGCCGGTGCCGCCGCCTAGATCGGCCAGCTTCTTTATGCCGGAAAAATCATAAGCCCCCACCACCGCGGGGATGAAGCGCGCCGTCTTTTCGGCCTGGAACTGGTTGAACAGGGCCGCGTCCCCGGGGTGCTCCCCAAGCCAGTCAAAGGCGGGCTGGCCAAAGGCATGATCAAAAGCGGGCTCACCGGTTTGCACGCTGTGCAATAGCGAGGCCCAGGCTTTTTCATGCCAATCCGACAAAAAGGTTAAAGCCAAGGCGCGCATGGCGCCGGTTTGCAGGCACTGGGACATGGGCGTGAGCCCGAAGGCCCGGCCTTCTTGTTCCTCGAAAATGCCCCTGCCAGCCAAGGCGCGCAGCAGGCGGTAGAGGGTCGGCGCGTGGGTTTTGGTTTCGCTGGCAAGTTCCTCCACGCTCCTGGGGCCGTCTGCCAAGAGATCGGCGATGCCCAACTGGGCCGCCACCTGGATGGGCTGGCTGGTCCATTTGGCGGTTATGAACTGCATCATCTGGTCTTGGGGGCTTATTTCTTCTGCAGGCATAGGGGGTCTCCGTTCGCTGGGGGATTAGGATGCGGTCGCGGCGCGTCCTCGGTCCGCCAAGGCACAAGGCGTTGCGCGGCGGCTATGAACTGCTGGTGCATGGGCATGGTTGGCAAGGGTCTTAAAGGCGGTTTCATGGCGCTGTTTGGCTGAGGAGCATTGGTTGAGCAAAAGGTTAGGTCCGGTGGCCTAAAGGGGGAGGGCCGATCAACTGTTCCCCAAATTACCGGGGCAAATGCCGCCTGTCAAGCTCGTCCCGTGGCCCAGATAACGGGCAGACCACGATGGCCTATATGTGCGGCGCGACCCCCGGTTTTGGCGTATTTTCGCTGGACGCCGTCATGGCCGCGCCTGGGCTTTTTTCGATCACCCGCATGGCCTGCCACTTGCCCCCGCGATAGCGCAGCCCATAAGCCACGGTTAAGACCATGATGTACAAAGCTGCGCAGGTCCAGACCGCGTAGAGCCCGGCGTTGGTATATTCCACTATTACG
>CAZDRW010000214.1:5233-6289 GCA_964507555.1 uncultured Desulfarculaceae bacterium | reverse complement strand
GATTAACACTATCCTTAACATGTTAACCATGAGTTAACCATCGCGTGCAATGACACACCAAGCATAAGACATTAATTTAACGAGTAATTTACCACAAAGTCTGAATCGCGCTATTTCGGCACGCAGTTTGCTCTACCTGGTGCACACCCTTGACGGGCGTAAGCTGAGCGAAAAAAGGAGCATTGATATGGACCAGCCGATTTCCCGGCGCAATTTTCTAAAGGGCGGCGCCGCAACCGCGGCCGGTTTGGCGGCCAGCGCGGTGATCCTGCCCCAGGCCGCCATGGCCAGTACCGGCGACGAGCTATGTACGGTGTTGGATATAAGTAAGTGCATCGGCTGCGAAGCCTGCGTCGATGCCTGCCGCGAAACTTGGCAGTCCACGGTCCCTGATCCTGTGCAACCGCTCCCCAAGCCCTTTCCCGCGCGGGTTCCCACTCAGGACTGGTCAGGCAAAAAAGACGTGCAAGACCGGCTCACGCCTTATAACTTCCTATATCTGGAACACCTTTCCATAAATCACCATGGGCAAGAGCAAGAGGTGCATATCCCACGGCGTTGCATGCATTGCGTTAATCCGCCCTGCACCAATCTCTGCCCCTTTGGCGCCGGCAGGGTGGAGAAAAACGGAGTGGTCCACATCGACCCCGATATCTGCCTGGGCGGAGCCAAGTGCAAGCAGGTCTGCCCCTGGTCGGTGCCCCAGCGTCAAAGCGGGGTGGGGGTTTACCTTGACATCCTGCCGGAATACGCGGGCAACGGGGTCATGTTCAAGTGCCATCGCTGCCTGCCCCTGGTCAAAGAAGGCAAAGAGCCACGCTGCGTGGAGGTCTGCCCCCAAAAGGTTCAGTCCATCGGCCCGCGCCAGGCGCAGATCAAAAAGGCCATGGCCTTGGCCAAGGAAAAGGCTGTGGCCGACGGCAAGGATCAGGCCGTGTGGAAAGACTATGTATATGGCCTGGACGAGAACGGCGGCACCAACACCATCTATGTTTCGCACATACCATTCAGCGAGATAGCTGCGGCCATTAGCGCCGAGCACGCCTCCCGCAAGGG
>CAZDRW010000214.1:2408-5133 GCA_964507555.1 uncultured Desulfarculaceae bacterium | reverse complement strand
GCAAGGGACAAGGCAAAGGGCAAGGCAAGGGCCAGGGTTCCGGTACCACCAGCGGCGGCCGTAAGCTCCGGAAGGGGTCCGCCGGGCTGATGCACATGCAGCCGGTAGCAAATTCCATGGGGCACGCCGAAAACCTGACCTTGGCTCTGGTCCTGGCGCCTTTGGCTGGCTTAGCTGCTGGTTTTACTAGGTTTTTCGGTAAAAAGCGCCCCGATATAAATCAAGTAGAAAACAGGACAACAGTGGACAACAAGGACGGTGCCAAATGAGCAACCAACGACCTGACAGCATTTCGCGCTGGCTCTACTACCTAGCCGCCGGACTGGCTGTGCTTAGCGGCATGGGACAAATGCCCATCATGAAACGCTACTACATCGCAGACCTGCCGCTTATGGGTTGGAGTCAAGATTTTTACATTATGAGCGACCTGCATTACCTTGCAGCCGCATTGCTTATAAGCATCTTGGCTTGGCGACTGATTTTATCGCGAGGAGCGGTAGATACTTGTTGGTCATGGGGACCACGCACAGCATGGGGCTGGTCTCTTTTAACCCTTCTTTTCATCAGCGGTGTACTCAAGGTTGCGCGCAATGCCGGCATATTCCTGGACCCATTTTTAATCATGGTGCTGGATTTCGTGCATCTGGGGTCAGGTATGGCTTTTATATTCACAACTATCGTTACGCTTATTGGTCGATCCACCAAATTTGACGCAACAGCAACGTCATCTTATTAGACTGAGGTTTTTTAAATAACGAATCATCGATGAGGACGCATCTTTACATTTGCCTCCCTTTTTCCTCATAAGTGGATATTAATTTATCAAATACTCTTCTTGTTTTTTGCGATGCTTCAGATCCTTGACACCTCAGCTCACCTCCCCTAGTTTGGAGATAGTAACGTTACCACAACACAGGAGGGCGCCTTCCATGGCAAGCAAAGTCTATCTCGCCGATATGCGTTCCACCCCTCAACGCTCACTAATGGATAAAATAGACACCCTGATGCAAAAAGTTGGGTTAGCTGGCCGTATGAAGCCGGGAGGTCTAACTGCTATCAAGCTTCACTTTGGCGAAAAGGGAAACACAGCCTACGTTAGACCGGTCCTAGTGCGGCGGTTCGTCGATGCGGTTAAAGCCGCTGGAGCCAAACCCTTTCTCACGGATAGCAACACCCTTTATGTTGGAACTCGCTCAGATGCGGTAAGCCATTTAAGAACTGCGGTGGAAAATGGCTTTGCCTTCAGTGTGGTGGGTGCGCCACTTATCATTGGGGACGGTCTCCATGGTCACAGCGAAAAAGCAGTTAAAATCCATCTTCCTGAATGCGAAGAAGCTTTCATCGGTTCTGAGCTTGTGGAGGCTCATTCCTTGGTATCCATCGCCCATTTCAAGGGTCATGAGCTTTCAGGCTTTGGTGGTGCTATCAAAAACCTGGGCATGGGCTCGGCCAGCCGCCGCGGCAAGCTATTCATGCACAGCAATGTTTCTCCCTCCATCAATGTCAAAAGATGTGTGGCGTGTGGCGAATGCATCCGTCGTTGCCCAGTATCGGCTATAAAACTTGTCCGCCGCGCAGAGGATGATCCGCCTGCGCCAAAAAAGTCAAAGAAGACAGATTTACGTGCCCACAAAGATGAAAACAAATGCATCGGTTGCGGGGACTGTATCCTGGCTTGTCCAGAAAGCGCGATCTCAATACAGTGGGATGCCCAGATCCCCGAGTTCCTGAGGCGCATGGTGGCATACACCAAGGCTGTGGTGTCGGGCAAGGAAGAGCATGCCGTGTTCTTCAACTTTATCACCCAAGTGAGTCCTGCTTGCGATTGCTACCCCTTCCAGGACGCGCCCATTGTGGGGGATATAGGTGTGGTGGCCAGCACAGATCTGGTGGCGCTGGATCAGGCCAGCGTGGATTTGGTCAACCAGGCGCAGGGCATGCCTGACAGTGAGCTCAAGCATGCACATGCATCTGGTGAGGACAAATTCCGCGACCTTTATCCCAAAGTGGATTGGTCCATTCAGTTGGATTACGCTCAGGAGATCGGTTTGGGCTCGCGGGAGTACGAAATGATCAAGGTGTGAGACGAATCTACGTCAGCTGATTTGTCCACTGTTGTCCACAAAAATTCGGCTTTCTCTGTGGGACGCGTTATCCATATTTTAGATGTAAATTAAGTAAGTTATACCATGGAAAACGAGGCGGAGCTGCCGGCAGGGCTGGGGCTGGCCCCATATCCGAGCTATGCGCTATGGATTAAAGGCCCTTCCGGCGGCGGCAAGTCCACTTCCCTTTCGTCTTCTGAACCGCCTCATCTCGTCCATCTGCGGACGCATCACCCCGGCCGGCCAGCCATGCCGCGACATCCCTCCTACCCGCTGGGCGCCGCCGCGGCCGGCGCGGTATAGCCCTGCTCCACCCAACCGAACCGCCCGTCGGGCAATTGGATATAGAACCAGCCCGGCGCGGTGGCCTGTACCGGATAAATGTCTCCCCGCTGGATAACCGTGATCACGCGGTACTCGCGGCCGGGCCCGCTCCGCACATTGAGGGAAGGCGCGGTGACGCTGATCGCCCCATAGGAAGACACCGGCGCCGGCGCCGTAGGCGGCAGCACCACCGAAGGCGGCGGGGCCACCACCACGAAGCCGTTGGGTCTTTGGGTGTAGTAAACCCCCTCATAGTAATAATAGGGAGAACCCGTCACCATCACCGTGGTGTAGCC
>CAZDRW010000214.1:0-2398 GCA_964507555.1 uncultured Desulfarculaceae bacterium | reverse complement strand
CCACCAAGCCCACGGGCGGTAAAATGGCAACAAAGCCAATGCCGCCGCGGTGGAAGTAATGGCCGTGGTGGTAATAATATTCATCCCGGCCCATGCGCACCGTGACGTGGCCGCGAGGCAACCGCTCGATCACCACGGGACCGCGCGGGGAGGAATGTTCGGGGCGCATAGCGGGGCGATCGCCGCCGCCTCTGGGTGGCATCCCCACTGACCTGGGGTCGCGCGCCTGGGCAGGGGCAGCCAAGGCCAAGACAACCGACAGCACCAAGGCCGCCAGGAGCACCGGACATGACCGCAGTGGGTTCGAGGGGACCGAATCAGTACTCACCGGAAATGCCATAATCCACCTCCCCCCCTCTTTGCCGGGGGATACGGAAATTGCATAGGGACCGCCGACCCCTGTATGAGCAGCGGGTTCACTCCTCATAAAACGCCGTGAAAACAAATCCGCGACCAACCTGAATTCTAGGTTACTGTAAAATTATAGCATGTGAGCTTTTTGCAGTCGCGACGTCCCCTGCAGGATATCCTGTCCGGGGATCATTAGCGGTCAGAGCTACGCCATAGCCTTTTCAGCGGTTTCTCCTCTTCTCGATTGTGTGGTTATTGACCCGAACCCGCCCGCCTGGCCGGTGAAGACAGCCTGGCCACGGACCCCTTCACCATGCGGCGCGCGGCAAAACTGGCGGTCCTTGGCCTTGCGGGTCTCCTTCATCAGCGCCACCCAGCCGTGCGGAAGGCCGTCAACTTCAGCATCATAAAACAAGAGCATGGTCTTGTCTGCCGGGAGATCGGAAAGATCGGCGGCGCCGGCCTGATCGCCCTTGCCCTGGTCTCCTCCAGCGGAGGGTGGGTGGGGTCGTCAACCAGGCGCTGAGAGACAATCCCTTGCCCGTCTTCAGCGAAAGTGGCATAAAAACCAGGCCAAAAAATTAATGGTTGATTTTTGCTTTTTATTTCTAGAGTCTGGTTTTGTGCTCCAATGATGCCGGCTAGGGGGGAAGCAACATAATTGGGGGATACCACACAATCGATCCGGCATGGATCCACCCCGCTTGGCAATGCCTGAAAACTGCCCCAGGAGTTTGACGATTTAGGAATAGCTTTCTTTAGGATGAAACCCCACGGTGCATCCTGAAAAGCCCTCGCGTATTGCGAAAATGGACAAGGAGTTGTAATGGTGGCCACTAAGTTGCTGCTGGAGAATCTGATCGAGTCCTGCCCGGACGGTGTGATCGGAGTTGACCGGAAGGGCACTATCACCGTCTTCAACCAAGCGGCGGAGCAGTTGACCGGCATGATCGCCAAGGAGGTGGTAGGCAAGAAATCCATAACCGATATCTATCATCCGCCCGAACTGGCTCGCAGCATCAAGAAGGCGCTCTACGGCCCGAAAAACGGCGGAATCGGCCGCTTGGACGGCTATGAGGTGGAGGTGCGCGGCGCTGGCGGGGGCCAGGTGCCCATCCGGCTTTCGGCCGCCTTGCTGTTTGAAAACGGCGAGGAGGTAGGCAGCGTCGGCTTTTTCCACGATCTCACCGCGCGCAAGCTGATAGAGGAGGAGTTGCGGCGCAGCTCCATCACCGACAGCCTCACCAATCTCTACAACCGGCGCCACTTCCATACTGTTCTCAGCCAAGAGACCGAGCGGGTAGCCCGCTATGGCAGACCCCTGTCGCTTTGCATGATCGACCTGGATCACTTCAAGCCCTTCAACGATACCTACGGCCACGCCGAAGGCGATGCCATCCTTTGCTTCTTCAGCCGGATAGCCGTGGCCAACCTGCGCAAGTCGGACCATGCTTTCCGGATCGGGGGCGACGAGTTCGCCATACTCATGACGGAGGCCGGCCTGGAGAAGGCCTACACAGCCATGGAGCGCATGCGCCGGGACTTCAATCAACGCTGGCCGGCCAAGATGTCCTACCTGGGCGGGCACCTGCATCCGGTGACCATGAGCATGGGCGTTGCCCAACTGAGCCCGGGCGAGAAAGGCGACAAGTGCATCATGAGAGCGGATCTGGCCATGTACGAAGCCAAGAAGGAGGGCGGCAATTGCACGGTCAAGGCCCGGGACGCCATCAAGGCGGATTAGGGCTTTTGCAAATGAAAACCGTTCATATGTTTTCATATGATGAATGGCAACAAACCTAAACCTGTAATGGACTTTGTGACCGCCGCACATGGGGTGCTCTGTGCAAACCAGGGAAGCTAAGAATATACAAACACTCATCTAGAATATTGCCCAATCCGAATAGAATGGCTTTTCTTAAGTTAGGGGAGCTCCGGGTGGGCCCTTCTTTTCACGAAAAGAAGGGGTTGCCCCCCGGAAAAAAACCTGCTTTCTCAGCCGTCGCGATTACGGATTGCCATGATAAATTAGTTGGTTAAGTGGAAT
>CAZDRW010000213.1:223-6308 GCA_964507555.1 uncultured Desulfarculaceae bacterium | reverse complement strand
CCTCGACGTAGCTTTGGCTACGCCTGCGTCCCTCGCTTGCCGGACGCCTTGTCTGCCGGCGGCTGGCTGTGCCGAAGCCGAGTACAAACTGCAACCAGATATGGATAATACTTTTTGCATAAAGACCTCATAAATACTGATTCGTTGTTCGTTGCCGCTCAACATTCATGAAATATCCGGGCTAGGCCGTTAGCGCCGCGCGCGGCAATAGGGCATTTTCTGAAACCAGGGCGGCGTCGAATGGCGCCGCCCTTTTGTATAACGCACGAATGCGCCTTACTCCGGCGATTGCCTTCGCGGATGCGCTGTGGCAGGATGGCTTAGCATTTAAAGCCCGGACCATAAGCGATTATTCATAAAGCAGGGAAAGCCAGCCAGTGACGGAAACCAGGTCCGAGCAAACCGCCGATGCTATCCTCAAGGGAGAGATACGCGCGGCGGCCAAGCTCATGCGCGAGATCGACGACGGCCTGCCCCGGGCCCTGGAGACGCTGAAGCTCCTCTACCCCCACGCCTTCAAGGCCCAGATCTGGGGCATCACCGGCTCGCCGGGAGTGGGGAAATCCACGCTCACCGACGCGCTGGTGACCCGGCTGCGCAAGGAAGGCAAAACCGTGGGGGTGGTGGCGGTGGACCCCACCAGCCCCTTCAGCGGCGGGGCCATATTGGGCGATCGTGTGCGCATGCAGCGCCACGCCACCGATGACGGCGTGTTCATACGCTCCCTGGCCACCCGGGGCCACTTCGGCGGCATCACCGCCTCCACCCGCGGCGTGGTCACGGTGCTGGCGGCCATGGGCAAGGACGTGGTCATCATCGAGACCGTGGGCGTGGGCCAGGACGAGGTGGACGTGGTGGCCGCGGCCGACACCACGATCGTGGTGACGGTGCCGGGCATGGGCGACGACGTGCAGGCCATTAAGGCCGGCATCCTGGAGGTGGGCGACGTGTTCGTGGTGAACAAGGCCGACCGCGACGGGGTGGAGACCACGGCAGGCCAGCTGGAGGGCATGTTGGCCATGGAGCGCGACGCCCCGCGCCGCGCCGGCTGGAAACCGCCGGTGGTGCGCACCATCGCCTCCCAGGGCACGGGCCTGGATGAACTCCTGCAGGCCATCGCCGGCCACCGCGCGGTGCTTATTGGCGAGGGCGGCGGGATTCTGGACCAAAGAAGGCGGGAGAGGGCGCGCATGGAGGTGATGGACATCCTGCGGGCGCGCACTTTGCGCATGCTGGAGGAGCGCCTAATGGCCGACGGCCGTCTGGAGGAGTTGGCCGACGCCATCATCGACGGCCGCAGCGACCCCTACACCGCCAGCGAGGATTTAATGACCGGCCTTTTCAAAGAGGGCCGGTGGCAAGCATAGCTTTTCAAGGCAAATCCCTTCGGGAGGATCAAGCATGGCCCGCAAGATAAAGAAAGTGTCCCTGGGGCAGCGCCTGGGGCGCCTGCGCCAGGAAAAAGAGATGAGCCTGGACACCCTGGCCAACGAGACCGGGCACGCGGTGGATTATCTGAGCCGCATTGAAAACGACGAGGTGATTCCGCCGGTGGCGGTGCTTTTAAGCCTGAGCCGCGCCCTGGAGGTGGATTCGGGCGAGCTTTTGAAAAACGGCACCGATGCGGTGGAGCGCCGCACCGAGGCGGTCAAGAAGCGCACCGACCACTATTCCTACCGGGTGCTGACGCCGGAGACCGGCCACAAGCACTTGAAGGGTTTTTTGGTCACCATCGAGCCGGTGAGCGACCTGGAGGGCCCGGGCTACCAGCACGAAGGCGAGGAGTTCCACTACGTCTTGAAAGGCCAGGTCACGGTCAAGGTGGGCGAGAACGTGAACCAGCTCAAGGCCGGCGATTCCTTGCACTTCAACTCCAACCTGGTGCACCAGCTGACCAACACCGGCCAGGAACGCTGTGAGATTCTGGTGGTGCTCTACACTCCCTAATTCTGGTTATCGCCTATTGCCGGGAGGGCGCTCATGGCCTTTAGCTTGACCGAAGAGCAGAGGATGATCCGGACCATGGCCCGGGATTTCGCCCGCGAGGTGATCCTGCCCGGAGCCGCCCAGCGGGACCGCGACAAGGAGTTCCCCCGCGACATCCTGAACCAGATGGGCGAACTGGGCTTCATGGGCATGATGGTGCCCGAAGAGTATGGCGGCGCGGCGGTGGACACGGTGAGCTACGTCCTGGCCTTGACCGAGATCGCCTATGCCTGCGCCTCCACCGCCGTGGTGATGAGCGTGCACAACTCCATCTGCTGCGAATCTATTCTGCATTTCGCTTCCGATGAGCAGAAGAAGGAGTGGCTGCCGCCCATGTGCTCCGGCCAGTGCATCGGCGCCTTCGCCCTCACCGAACCCCACGCCGGCTCCGACCCGGCCAGCCAGCGCACCACTGCGGTGGAAGACGGCGACCAGTGGGTGATCAACGGCACCAAGCAGTTCATCACCACCGGCAAGAACGCGGGGCTGGTCATCGTCACCGCGCTCACCGACCGGGCCAAGCGCCACCGCGGCATCAGCGCCTTTCTGGTGCCCCGGGGCACGCCGGGGCTCATCGTGGGCAAGGAAGAGGAGAAGCTGGGCTTAAGGGCCTCGGACACGGTGCAGCTGGTTTTCGAGGATTGCCGCATACCCATGGAGAACATGCTGGGCAGGCCCGGCGAGGGCTTCAAGATCGCCATGGCCGGCCTGGATTGCGGGCGCATCGGCATCGCCTCCCAGTCGGTGGGCGTGGCCCAGGCCTGCTTGGAGGAATCCATCGCCTACATGCACGAGCGCGAGGCCTTCGGCCATCCGCTCAGCGACTTCCAGGGCCTGCGCTGGAAGGTGGCCGACATGGCGCTGGAGATCGAGGCGGCCCGGCTCTTGGCCCTGAACGCGGCCAGCCTCAAGGACCTGGGCAAGCGCTTCACCCAGGAGGCTTCCATGGCCAAGCTCTACGCCAGCGAGATGGTGAACCGGGTGGCGGGCCAGGCCATCCAGATCCACGGCGGCTACGGCTATTGCAACGAGTACCCCATGGAGCGCCACTACCGTGACGCCCGGGTATTCACCATCTACGAAGGCACCTCGGAGATCCAGCGCCTGGTGATCAGCAACAACATACTGGGTCCGTCCATGATGCGTTAGTACCGGCGCAGCCAGCCACCGCCATACTGCGTTGCCGGCTGCGCTCAAGCCTCGACGTAGCTTTGGCTACGCCTGCGGCTCTCGCTTGCCCCGGCTTCGCCATGTGGCCATATGCTGCGTTGCCGTCTGCGCTCGGTCCTCGGCGTAGATTGGACTACGCCTGCGTCCCTTGCTTGACGGGCGCCTTGCCTATGACCACCTGGCTGTGCCGGGAGAGCCCAATACAGATACAAATTATCGTTCGGTTGCAGCCAACCGGCGTGCCGCCGGCAACGCGGTATGCCGATGGCTGGCACGCCGCTAGAAATTGAAAACCTTGCTTTCCTTGGCCAGGGCGATCAGCGTCTTGCCGGTGGCCAGCTCCGCGCCCTGCACGAACTCGTCCGGGTTCATCAGGCGGTTGTTGGCGCAGGGGGTGCACACGTAGATGGGCGCCTTTTCCTGGATCAGGTAGTCCAGGTAGGGCTTCAGCTCGTCGCTGGTGGGCGCCTTCACGTGCTCGGCCGCGCCCAGACGGGCGAAGATCACGCCGTCGTCGACCAGAAACACGGCCACGTCGTTGCCGTCTTCCTTGGCCAGCTTGGCGAACTGGAAGCAGCGGGTGGCGCGGGTGGGGTCTTCCAGGCCCCGGCTCAACACAAAGAGAAACTTGGCCATGATCGGCTCCTTTTTTAGGGAATATTAGACTGGTTTAATTAGGTCATTACCATGGCAGCAAGCCGACGGGCTGTCAAGCCGCCCATGAAGCGCAACAAAGGCGCGCCCCTCCCCAAAAAATAAGGCCGCCGCTTAAAACGACGGCCTTGGCATAGCTAAGTCTGCAAATTATTCGTTGGCCAGGACCGGCTCCACCACGGAATGGCCGAACAGCTCATTCACCGCCTCGGTGAAACCGGCCGAGGGTTCCACCCGGTAGTGGTCAGGGAGCGCCAGCACCGCCTCGCCCTTGCCCGGCACGCTTAAGTGCAAGCTCACCCGGCAGGAGCCCCGGTGCTTTTCCAGGGTCTGCCTGAGCTGCACCATGATGTCGCGGGTGAAGCCGGTGGCCTCCACCTTGAGGCGCAGGCGGCTGGTCATGGTGTGGGCGGCCTGATCCAGGGGCGCGATCTGGGTGGCTTTCAGCTTGACCCCGCGCTCGTCCTTGTCCACCACCCCCTTGACCAAAACCGGGCTTTCGGCCTTGAGGAAATCCGCCGAAGCCGAGTAGCAGTCCGGGAACACGATCATCTCCAAGGAGCCCTTTAGGTCTTCCATGCGCACGAAGGCCATGCGGTCGCCTTTTTTGGTGATCTTCTCCTTGACCTCGGTGGGCAGCCCCGCCAGGCGCACCTTCATGCCGTCGCCCGCGGCCTGGATCGTCACCGTGTCCACGGTGGAAAGCCGCTTGATGTCCTCGGTATAGGCTGAGAGCGGGTGGCCGGTGATGTAGAAGCCCAGGGCCTCCTTCTCGTAGACCAGCTTGTCGCGCTCATCCCATTCCGGCAGCGGCGGCAAAGCTGTCTCCGGCGCGGCGCTCTGGCCGCTGCTGCCCAGGAGATCGAAGATGGAGCCCTGGCCCGCCTCGCGGTCGCGGCCCATGCGCTGGCCGGTTTCCAGGGCCTCGTCCAGCACCGCCATGAGCTGGGCGCGCCTGGCCCCGGTGGAATCGAAGGCGCCGCACTTGATGAGGCTCTCGATCACCCGGCGGTTCACCTTGCGCAGGTCCACCCGCTCGCAGAAGTCGAACAGGTCCTTGAAGTGCCCATCCTGCTCCCTAGCTGCGATGATGGCCTCCACCGCGCCTTCGCCCACGTTTTTCACCGCGGCCATGCCGAAGCGTATGGCGCCGTCGTTCACCGTGAAGTTGCGGCCCGACTGGTTGATGTCCGGCGGCAGCACCGGGAGCTGGTGATCGCGGCACTCGGCGATGTGCAGCATCACCTTGTCCGAGTTGCTCACTTCGCTGGTCAGAAGCGCGGCCATGAACTGCAGCGGGAAATGGGTCTTTAGGTAGGCGGTCTGGAAGGCGATGAGCCCGTAGGCCGCGGAGTGGGACTTGTTGAAGCCGTAGCCCGCGAACTTGGCCATGAGGTCGAAGATGTCGGCCGCCTTCTTGGGGTCGACGCTGTTTTCCTTGGCGCCTTTCATGAAGCGGCCGCGCTGCTCCTCCATCACCTCGAGCACCTTCTTGCCCATGGCCCGCCGCAGGATGTCGCCCTCGCCCAGGGAGTAGCCGGCCAGCACCCGGGCGATCTCCTGCACCTGCTCCTGGTACACGATCACGCCGTAGGTTTCCTTGAGCACCTTTTCCAGCTGGGGCAGGGGATAGACCACTTTCTTGTGCCCGTGCTTGCAGGCCACGAAGTCGTCCACCATGCCGGACTCCAAAGGCCCCGGCCTATAGAGCGCCACCAATGCGATGACGTCCTCGAAGGACTCGGGCCGCATCTTGGCCAGGAGCTCCTTCATGCCGGAAGATTCCAGCTGGAACACGCCGGTGGTGTGGCCACGGCTTAAAAGCTGGTAGGTCTCCTTGTCCTCCAAATTGATGGCCGCGATGTCGAACTCGGGGTCCGGTCCCTGGCGGATCATGCGCACCGCCAGGTCGATCACCGTGAGCGTCCTCAGGCCCAGAAAGTCGAACTTGATCAGCCCGGCCTTTTCCACGCACTTCATGTCGTACTGGGTGACGGTTTCGTCCTTGGGCCCTTTGTAGAGTGGCACCACCTCCGATAGCGGCACGTCGCCGATCACCACCCCGGCGGCGTGGGTGGAGGCGTGGCGCGGCAGGCCCTCCAGGGCGCGGGCGATATCCACCAGGCGCCGCACCTGCCCGTCGCCCTCCATGCGCTCCTTGAGGCGGGGCTCCTTGGCGATGGCCTTGTCCAGGGTTATGCCCAGCTCGGCCGGGATGAGCTTGGCCACCTGGTCCACTTCGTTGTAGGGGATGCTCATGACCCGGCCCACGTCG
>CAZDRW010000213.1:0-213 GCA_964507555.1 uncultured Desulfarculaceae bacterium | reverse complement strand
CTGCATGGAGCCGAAGGTGATGATCTGGGCCACGTTCCACTTGCCGTATTTTTCCGAGACGTATTCCAGCACCTCGCCGCGGCGGTCCATGCAGAAGTCCACGTCGATGTCGGGCATGGACTCGCGTTCCACGTTGAGGAAGCGCTCGAAGATGAGCTTGTAGCGCAAGGGGTCCAAGTCGGTGATGCGCATGGAATAGGCCACCAAAGAGCC
>CAZDRW010000212.1:0-6323 GCA_964507555.1 uncultured Desulfarculaceae bacterium | reverse complement strand
TTACATCGCCGACTTGAGCGCTGAATAGGTAAAGAGTGCCTTCGGTGTCTACCCGGCTGCGGGGCTTTTCCAGGCGGGTGAGGACTTTTGACACGTAACCCTCGGTGATGGTCTTGAGATAATATTGGCTGAAGCGGGCGTTGTTCTGGATTAGTTCCAGGAAATCCTCACGGGTAATGAGAATGCAGAAGGTATCGACTTCGGTAACCGCGTCCATATTGGAAAGGCTATTCCTTAAGATCGCCAAGGCGCCGATGGCTTCGCCTTCCCCCCGGTAGTCCTGCAGGGTAATCTCGCCTTCCTCGTCACGCAAAAACAGCTTGATCCTGCCCTTGTAAATCAGGCGTAAATGGTTGACTTGGCTTTTGCCCCGCTCCAAGAGCAAGGTGCGCTCATGATAAAACTCAACCCTGCAAGTGTCTGCCATCTCTTCCAAGGTTTCGCGATTCACTTCATTGAATGGCGGAGTGTATTCAAAAAAGCGCAGGATATCTTCTCGGGACAGGGTTGGCGGCTGTGCTCTGGCGGTCATGTGGGCTCCTGGCCTGCTTGGGGGCGGCAGGTTTGTCTAACTCCTTCGGGCGCCTACTCCGGTTTTGGGAAAGTATGACGCCGCTATTGTTTAATGATATCAGGGCGCGGCCCCGGGGGAAACGCCCCGGGGCCGGCAGGTTAAATGTTTTAGCCCTTTGCCTGTAAGAGCTGATCCACCACCGAGGGGTCGGCCAAGGTGCTGGTGTCGCCGAAATCGGATTCGCCAGCCGCCATTTTGCGCAGAATGCGGCGCATAATCTTGCCGGACCGGGTCTTGGGAAGTCCCGGTGCCCAGTGGATCACATCCGGAGTGGCGATCGGCCCGATCTCCTTGCGGACATGGACCACCAGTTCCTTCTTCAGCTCATCGGTGTAGTCGCGTCCCACCTTGAGAGTGACGTAGGCGTAGATGCCCTGGCCCTTGATGTCATGGGGGTAGCCCACCACCGCGGCTTCGGCCACGGCTTCATGGGAAACCAGCGCGCTTTCGATTTCAGCGGTGCCCATGCGGTGGCCGGAGACGTTGATCACGTCGTCCACGCGCCCGGTGATCCAGTAGTAGCCGGTGTCGTCGCGACGGCAGCCGTCACCGGTGAAGTAGTAACCGTCGAAATCGGAGAAGTACACCATTTCAAAACGCTCGTGCGAACCATAGGTGGTGCGCAGCTGGCCCGGCCAGGGAGCTTTTATGGCCAGACGGCCGGTGACGCCGTTGCCGGAGATCTCTTTGCCGCTTTCATCCAATACCGCGGGCTGCACCCCGAAGAAAGGCAGAGTGGCCGAGCCGGGCTTGGTGGGTATGGCGCCGGGCAGAGGCGTGATCAATATGCCGCCGGTCTCGGTCTGCCACCAGGTGTCCACGATGGGGCAGCGGCTCTCGCCCACCACTTCGTTGTACCAGCGCCAGGCCTCGGGGTTGATGGGCTCTCCCACGGTTCCCAGAAGCTTCAAAGACTTGCGCGAGTATTTTGTCACGAAATCATCGCCCATGCGCATGATGGCGCGGATGGCGGTGGGCGCCGTGTAGAAGATGTTCACCTTCCATTTATCCACGCAGTCCCAGAAGCGGCCCGCGTCGGGATAGGTGGGCACACCCTCGAACATGAGGCTTTGGGCCGCGTTCAGCAGGGGGCCATAGAGTATGTAGCTGTGGCCCGTGATCCAGCCGATGTCGGCGGTGCACCAGTAAATGTCACCGTCGTGATAGTCGAATACGTATTTATGGGTCAAAGAAACATAAACCATATAGCCGCCGATGGTGTGCAGCACGCCCTTGGGCTTGCCGGTGGAGCCGGAGGTGTAAAGGATGAACAGAGGATCTTCGGCGTCCATCCACTCGGGCTCGCAGCCTACCTTGGCGCTGGCCATCACGTCGTGCCACCACATGTCGCGGCCGCTTTCCATGGGGCATTCAATGCCCTTGCCTTCGCCAACGCGCTTAACCACCACCATCTTGCCCACCGTATGGCCTTCTTTGATGGAGCCCTTCAAGGCGTCGTCGGCGATCTGCTTCAAGGTCACCGCCTTGCCGCCGCGGTAGGTTCCGTCGGAGGTGATGACCAGCGAGCATTTGGAGTCCACGATGCGGTCCTTGAGGCTCTCTGCCGAAAAGCCTCCGAAGACCACGCTGTGGATGGCACCGATGCGTGCGCAGGCCAGCATGGCGATGCTGAGTTCGGGAATCATGGGTAGATAGATGGTGACCCGGTCGCCCTTCTTGATGCCGAAGCCCTTCAGCACGTTGGCGTACTTGGTCACCTCATCATACATTTGCTGATAGGTGAGAACCTTGTCATCGCCGGGCTCGTTGCCTTCCCAAAGAATGGCGGGTTGATTGGCCCTTTTCTCCAAGTGGCGATCCAGGCAGTTGTAGGCAATGTTGGTCTTTCCGCCTATGAACCACTTGATTGAAACGGTGCCTTTGCTTTTGGCATAGTTGAACTCTAGAACTTTATCCCATTTTTTCTCCCAATAAAATTGCTCCGCGACTTCTGACCAGAAGCCATCAGGGTCGCTTATCGACCTGTCATACATCTTTTTGTACTGATCCAGGCTCTTGATATGGGCTTTTTCCGTGAAGCTCTGCGGAGGATAATACAACCCATCTTTTTCGACGACCTTGTCAGACATAGCCAATCCTTCCTCCAGGGGTAGCGTCAAGTATCGTAGGCCGATCCCCGCCGGGCGCAGTTAGAGCGTCTGGTAACGGTGATTGCCTAGTGCGGGAACCGCCCCCACCCCACCGCCGGCCCCCTCTAGCCTTTGGCGGTTGCCGTGGGGTGCTGTCCTAAAATAGTGCTTCCTTGCCAAGGCCGATTCCTTGGAAAGATGCGGCCTATATTTTCGAGGACGGTTACGTAGTCACGTCCCGTCCCACCAACCTAGTGCGAAAGGCAACTGGGCGCGCTGATTCGCCCTGTTGGCCAAACAAATATAAAACGAGTTACCAATATTACCCACTCTGCCATCAGGTCCGATGCCCTTGTCAGGACAAGATTTTTTCATTTCTAATGAACTCCCGCCATATCAATAAGGTCAGCTAGGCTCTTCCAGCCGGCCTCTTCCATCTGATGCATGAGTCGCTGGAAAATGAGCGCAGTGGCCAGGGCGTCGCCCAGGGCGGTATGGCGCTCGGGC
Source organism: uncultured Desulfarculaceae bacterium (assembly GCA_964507555.1). Taxonomy (GTDB): domain Bacteria; phylum Desulfobacterota; class Desulfarculia; order Desulfarculales; family Desulfarculaceae; genus Desulfocarbo. The sequence goes on along the minus strand of CAZDRW010000212.1, from coordinate 3,152 downwards.
ACGTTGATATTGTAGTGCTCGGCCAGGGCGTCCAGGCCGCAACGTTTTGCTCCAATGCGCTGGCCATAAAAATCCGGCTCGATCAACACGGTGCGGCACATGAGCTCCGTGTACAACATCAGGTTTTGTAAACGGAAGCCGTATTGCTCCTTCATGACCCAGTTCAGAAAAAACAAGTCCACTAAAGCGTGGTGAGCCACCAAAATATCGCTGCCTAGAAAATCCAGAAAATCCTGAAAAACCTCCCAAGCTGGGCGCGCATCGCGGCACATGTCCGGAACGATGGCATGCACCAATATCGAATCCTCGGGTATGTCGCGACCCGGGTTGACCAGTTCGTTGAAAACCTCTCCCAGCTTCACATTTCCGTCGCGCACCCGGAAGGCGCCGACGCTGACCACGCGATCCTTGTGGTAATCCAGTCCGGTGGTCTCCAAATCCACCACCACGAAATCGTGCGACAGAGCCGGGTCCCTTGGGCGCAGGCTGTCCAAGACGCACAGGTTGGTCCTGGCTCGATCGGACAGCACCTTGCGGCCATACCATAACCGCTTGAGGCGGTTCATAAATATGGCATTGTAAATATTCACCCACGGTCCCTCATCCCCCGGTTGGCCGGGCTCCGTAGCGCTTGATCATGATTTCCTGCAAATCGCCCACCACGGAAAAGGTGTCCTTAAGCATTTTTCTTTGCAGCTTGTTGAGGCTGCTTGCATCTAAGGTCACATCAGGCTGTGAATCGCGGGCCCTCGCCTCCAAATAACGTGAGATCCGCAGCAGGGTTAGAAAATCGAAGGCCTCGTGCAAATCGTCGGCCAGTTCCCGGTGCAGGAGTCCCCGGGTGGTAACTTCTTCCAAACGGTCGAAAGTACCAGTGAACTCCACCCGCTGATCCAAGGCCAACACCCTGGCCGCTTGCACCACCGGCTGCATCACCTTGAGGTCCAAGTCCAACTCCGCCGTGTACTCGCCGGTTTTTTCCACCACAAACTGGCGCATGAAGCCCAGAGGCAATTGGTTGTCCAGCCCGTACCTGGCCAGAATGCGCAGGAAAATCCGGTTGTGTTCGATTTCCTTGAAAATGTAGTGGCGCAACGGGTCTTCAAAGACGCCACTTTCGGTGATGGCGCGGAAATCAAAAAAGTGAGAGGCGGTTTCCATGTCCTTGGCCAAGGGTTCGCGGATCCAGTTGGCGTATTGCTCCTGCCACTGGGTCATAGTGCGGCAGCCGCTGGGCATATCGGCCAATATCCCCGAGCGGCAGGGTGGAAAGCCACAGCCGGCCAAGCCTTGCTTGACTCTGCGGGCCATCTCTTGGAACCAGGGAAATACCTGGTTGGCCTGCTCCTGGGTTATGTCATCTATGACCAGTACATGCTCCTGGCCGGCAGGAGGCGTGGGCTCGCGTCTCCCCCAGGCGCCCAGGGCCAGCCAGGCGAAGGGCGCCGGCGCCGACCCCATGCCCTCGGCGTCCATCTCCCGCTCAGTGATCTGGATCAGCCGCAAGGTAAGCCGGTCGCTGAACTCGGCCAAGAGATCCAGCATGTATTCAGCCGAGACGCCCAGGCGCAAAAGCATGTTGAGTACCCGGTATATGCGTCGGGGCAGGCGGGCAAGCTCTGGAAAAGTCTTGACTTTATCGATTTGGGAAACCAGGCCCACCGGGGAGCTGCCGGTGATGATCTTTATGTCATGATCGCTGATCATACCCACTAACCGGTTGCCGTCAGCCACCACCAGGTGATGCACGCCTTGACGGGTCATCTCCAGCATAGCCTCAAAAGCGAAGGCGCGGGGCGAAAGGGTAAGCACTGGTGAGGTCATGATCAGATCCACCGGAGTATAAGCCGATAGCCCCTGGGCCAGCACCCGGCTGCGCAGGTCGGTGTCGGTGACCACGCCCAAGGGGCCGCCCGTATCATCCACCACCACCATTGAGCCAACTTTACGCTGGTTCATGGCCTGGGCAGCTTGGCGTACGGTGGTGCTGCGCGGGCAGGTCAAGACCGGTGAACTCATCAATTCCGAAATGCGGTTATGCATCTGGAGCGCCATGTCGCCCCAGGGGTCGGCGCCACCCATTTGAACTAAAAAACCGTCGGTTAGGCTGCGGATGGATTGGTCATTGGCGGCCAGGGTGAATTTGAAGTGGCGTTGAAAGCCGGGATGGCTCTCCACCATGGATATAAAGTCTTGGGAAGGTAGCACAAAAGCCAGCAGGTCCTCCTGAGCGGTGACTGTGAAATGACCTTTTTCACTATGCAATAAACTTAACGCTCCGAAGGTGTCTCCCTCGCCCCTGATGTCCAACAAGGTTTCGCGGCCGTCCTCCTCGGTGGAAGTCACCTTCACCGAGCCGGAATGGATTATGTAGAGGTATTTGGCCGGGTCGCCGCCCTGCTGCACCACCTTGGATCCCGGTGGGAAATAGGCGATGTCCATGCGGCGGACCAGCGTGTTGAGCTCATCCGGGTCCAAGGTATCAAAAGGGCTCACCGTACGGACAAAGTCCAAGATGCGGGCCAGGGGAAAGTCGCTCATGTCGCTCCGTAGGAACGCCGCAGGCTATCAGCTGCCTCGCGCCGGGGGCGGTCACATGTCCTTGGTTTCGGACTAATTGACTTATCCTTGCGGCCCCAGCTCATTGGCGAACCGAGAAGCTACGGAGTTCTTTTGAAAAATGAGGCCTCGGATTCACTAAAAATACTATTACGAGAAAGCGTTTGAAGGCCATGGAGGGAAACCCGTATTTGTGGGGGGGAGCTACCCTACCTTGGGGGTTTCTATCTGGCCGCCAGCATAGAGCTTTGATCAGAGGCAGGTAAAAATTGGCGTGCAGCTGGCGATGGGGTCGCCGCTTAAACCTGGGCGTGGCCATCGCGTTCCAGATATAAAAGGGGAAAATCGCGCTCCAGGTCCTGGATCAAAGCCTTCATCCGGGGTCCCGGCATCTCCGCCACCCGCAAATAGACTTTACGGGTGCCTTCTTCCGCATTCTCATACACCGAAAGCAGGCTCACTAAACGGCCGCCATGCCGCCGCACCACGTCGACCACTTCTTTGATGGAACCCGGCCGGTCCTCCAGGTTGAACGCGAACTGGGTGCCGCCGCGGTAGGCCCCCGTGATAACGGTTAGCATCCGGGCCACGTC
>CAZDRW010000211.1:0-6359 GCA_964507555.1 uncultured Desulfarculaceae bacterium | reverse complement strand
CGCCCAGGATGTTGATGGTGTCGTAATGCAGCATGCGGCTCTGGGCGTCCAGGCAGACCAGCTTGCAGCCGGTGCGGAAGCCGGGGTCGATGGCCAGCACCCTTTTCTGGCCCAGGGGCGGCGACAGGAGCAGCTCGCGCAGGTTGGCCGCGAAAACTTTGACCGCCTCCAGGTCGGCGCTCTGCTTGGTGATGAGCCGAAGCTCGGTCTCCATGGCCGGGCCCAGGAGGCGCTTGTAGCTGTCGGCCGCGGCCAGGCGCACCTGCTCGGCAGCCGGCGATTCGTTCTTAACGAACTGGCGCTCCAAAAGGGCCAGGGCGTCTTCCTGGGGCGGCTGCACGCGCAAGAGAAGGAAGCCTTCCTTCTCGCCCCGGCGCATGGCCAATACCCTATGGCTGGGCGCGGCGGCGGCGGGCTCGGACCAGTCGAAATAGTCCTTGAACTTGGCGCCCGCCTCTTCCTGGCCGGTGATGGCCTTGCACACGAACTGGGCCTTGTCCAGATAGAGCTTGCGCATCAGCGCCCGGGCCTCGGCCTCCTCGTTGATCCACTCGGCCATGATGTCGCGCGCGCCGGATAGAGCGCCGTCGGCGTCCTCCACGCCCTTTTCCGCATCAACATAAGCCGCGGCCTCGGCCGCGGGGTCCAGGGCGGCTTCCTGCTGCCAGACGGCCAGCGCCAGGGGCTCCAGGCCCTTTTCCTTGGCCATCATGCCCTTGGTGCGGCGCTTGGGCCGATAGGGCAGATACAGGTCCTCCAAGACGCTCATGGTAGCGGCCGCGTTGATCTTGGCTTCCAGCTCGGGCGTCAGGAGCTCGCGCTCGACGAGCGACTTCAGGATGGCTTTACTGCGCTCGTCCAGTTCCTTCAGCTGATGCAGGCGGTCGCGCACATCCACGATGGCCACCTCGTCCAGGGAGCCGGTGGCTTCCTTGCGGTAGCGGGCGATAAAAGGCACCGTGGCTCCGTCTTCCAAAAGATCGGCCACGGCCTTTACCTGCTGGGGCTTGATTCCCAGTTCCTGGGCCACTTGCTCGAGGCGGTTTTCCGGCATGAATTTCTCTCTACATGGTGTGGAATAAAGCGGCGCAAAATGTGCCGGTGCGATTAACTACCCCATCGCCTCCAGGTATGCAAGCCGCTTGGGGAAGAAACCCTACTTGGAATAGTAGCCTTGTCCCTGGCAAGTGTAGCAGCTCCCGCCCTGGCGCAGGGGATAGCTCTCGCCGCAGCCGGGGCAGATGCCGGTGGGCACCTTTTCCGTGGATTTGAGCGCCGCGCCAAGCGTGACCGGCATGGAACGCACCATATCCTGGCCGCAGGATAATAGCTCGCGGATCACCACTTCCTTGTCCACCTTGCCGCCGTTGGCCGGACGCAAATACCAGGAAGCCACGATGTCGTTCATGCGCACCGCTTCGGGCTCCAGCCAGACCCGCACGCCGCTCAGCTTCTCCCGGTCGTAAAGGGTGATGGCGAACTTGCCCCAATCCAGCACCTGCATGAAGCCGTTGCCCAGGGTGCACTGGGTGAGGATCTGCACCGCGTCCGGCAGGCACACCACGGTCTCCACCACCGCGTTGAGGTATTCGCCGGGCTGGTATGACTTCAGCGCCTTGTCCACCATGAAGCCGCCCGCCACCACGCCGGGCGAGATATGGCCGTGCAGCTCCTCGGCCCTGCGCAGGAATTCTTCCACATCCATGCCAGCCAGATTTTCGGGCCATTGCTTGCCGCTCATGAGGCCTCCTAGATAACCATTGATTAATCGGGTGCGTCTAATCTTACTACATAGCGCCGCCCGGCGCGAAGCCTGTCTGGGCGGCAGGCGACCGCCTTTTCCTGGCCTGGTTTTGATGCTATGCTGGCAGGGTCGGCACTAAGGGGAGAGCTCATGGCGCTAGACTTCATCGGACTAAGCGAGGCCAAAGACCTGGTGGAAAGGCACACGCCGCTTCTGCCGCCCCGGCCCCTGCCCTTGGCCAGGCTGGCGGGGCTGGTGGCGGGCGGGCGGGTGACGGCGCGGGTTTCCTCGCCCTCGGTTACCGCCTCCACCAAGGACGGGTTTGCCGTCCGGGGCGCGGAGCTAAGTTCCGCCTCGCCCGGTTCGCCGGTGCGGCTAAAGCTCATAGGCGCGGTGGCGGCCGGCGAAAAGGCCGACATGACGCTTGGTCCCGGCCAGGCGGTGCGCATCACCACCGGCGCGCCGCGTCCCCGGGACGCGGACGCGGTTATCGCGGTGGAGTTCACCAGGGAGGACGGCGGCAATATTTTTTGCCAGGCCAGCGCCGATCCCGGCCGCAACGTCATGGCCAAAGGCGCCGACGTGGCCGCCGGGCAGGTGGTGTGCGAGGCGGGCCGCCTTTTGGACCCGGCCGTGGTGGGGCTTTTGGCCGCCGCCGGACTAAGCGAGGTCCCGGCCTATCCCCTGCCCAAGGTGGGGCTCCTGGCCACCGGCCGCGAGGTGATCGCCCCCGGCGAGCCCCTGCCCAGCGGCGCGGTCTACGCCAGCAACCTGGTGGCCCTGGCCTCCTGGCTCAGCCTTAACAACATGGCCCAGCGCTCCAGGGTGGTGGACGACGACATCCTCCAGATCAAAGACGGCGCGGCGGATCTCGCGGCAGACTGCGACGCGCTGATCACCAGCGGCGGGGCCTGGACCAGCGGCCGCGACCTGGTCAAGGCGGCCCTGGCCGAGATGGGCATGGAGCTCATTTTCTGGCGGGTGCGCATGGGACCGGGCAAGGGGGTCGCCTTCGGCCTCCTGAATGGCAAGCCGGTCTTCTGCCTGCCCGGCGGCCCGCCCTCCAACGAGATGGCTTTTCTGCAACTGGCCCTGCCCGGCCTCTTGGCCATGTCCGGCCGCCGGGACGCGGGCTTGCCTCTCACGCCGGCCCGCCTGGCCAGCCAGCTCAGCGGCCAGGCCGACTGGACCCAGCTCTGGCACGGCCGCCTGCAGCCGGTTTCCGATCCCTGTGAGCCGCCCTATTTCCATCCCTTTGAATTCAGCGGCCGCTTGAAAGCCATGGCCGAGTCCGAGGCCATCGTCTCCCTGCCCGAGGGCCTGGAGCGCCTGGAGCCGGGCGCCGCCATCATGGTGCAGCGCCTGGCCCGCTGCTAGAGCATTCCCGGTTTTTTCTAAATTGAGCTTTGCAAGGGCGGCAGGCCCTCCAGGGGCTTGCCCCCCAAGAGCACCCGCTGGGGATGGGTGTAGACCGTAAAGCGCGGGGGGCGGGTGAAGGCCACCAGGGTGAGGCCCAGGCTGTCCAGGAGCCGCACGCCCAGGACGGTGGGCCCCGACACGCTGCCCAAAAGCTGCAGGCCGCAGCGGGCGGCCTTGATGGCCATCTCGTAGCTTATGCGGCCCGACAGGAAAGCCAGGCAACGGCTGAGGTCAGCCCCCTTGGCCAGGCCGGCTCCCAGCGCTTTGTCCAGGGCGTTGTGCCGGCCCACATCCTCGCCCACTCCGATCACCTCGCCGCCGCCATCGCAAAGCAGGGCGGCGTGGGTGCCGCCGGTAACGGTGTAGATGGGCTGGGCCCGCACCATCTGCTGAACCAGGCCCAAAAGCGTCTCGGCCTCGATCGCCAGCCTGCCCGGCTCCACCGGGTGCACATTCTTGCCCAGCTGGGAAAAGGACTCCAGGCCGCATAGGCCGCAGGAGGTGGCGGCCGGGGCCACTCGGCGCACCTTGGCCGCCCGGGCCAGATCGGCGGGAAGCCGCAGGTCCGCGTACCAGGCCTTGCCCAGATTCGGCAACTCGGCCCAGCCCACCTCGATGCCCTGGATCTGGGCGGGGCTCTCCACCAGTCCCTCGCTCAGGCAAAAGCCCAAGGCCAGCTCGCGCACCGCGCTGGGATTTATCATGAGAAGGGTGTGGGAGCGTCCGTTGATGCGCACCTCTAAAGGCGTTTCCCGGGCCACCTGCTCTTCGACCAGGCTGGCCGCGCCCTCGCGCACCCTTAGGGCGCTAAAGGAACCTACCAGCTCCGGATCGGGTTGGGGCTTTGGGTCCTTAGGGTCGCGGCTCAAAATCTCAAGCCTCCTGAAGGCCGGAGGCCGCCTCGGCCAGGGCCAGCCAGGCCTCGCTGCGCGTCTTGGCCTCTATGGCCACCGCCAGCTCGGCCAAGACAGCGCTCACATACTCCCGCCGCCGCATGCCAATAAGCACCGAGCTCACGCCCTGGCTGGAGCGCACCGCCCGCAGCGCCAGGCGCGAGAGGCTGGCTGCCTCACGCCAGTCCGGGTCCAGCGGCAAAACCCTGCGGTAAAGGTCCTGGGCTTTTTGGTCGGCCTGCGCCTGATAGCTAAGGAGCACCGCCTCCAGGGCGGCCTTGGCCCGGTTGAGGTGGGCGTCCAGGGCGGCCAATCCCTCGGGCGATTCGGCCAGGCGCCGGGCCAGGAAGGCAAAGGCCGCGTTGAGCCGGGAGGTGAGGTATTGCTCCATCTGACGCCAGTGCTCCAGGCCGGAAAGGTCCTGCCAGGAGCGGCTAAGCATCCCGGCCACGCTTAAGTGCTCGCTAAGCTGGTGGCTCTCGTCGGGCGCAAGGCGCAGGTTGGGCAAGAGGCTCAGCTTAAGCACGTCCTCCGATTTCTGCAGCTCGTTTAAGGCCTCGGCAATCTGCCCGTCGCCGGGCGGCGGACCCTGGGCCCCGCTCATGGCCAGGCGCAAAAGGCCGTCCGGCCCCAGGGCGTTAAGCGGCCGGTTGATCAGCACCCCCAGGCCGCGCTCCTGGGCATAGGCCAGCAGGGTCTTGGCGCCGGGCTGGTTGGCTTCGGTTGCCGCGCCGGTTTCCAAAAGATTGAGCGGCAGCTCGATCACCCGGAAATGGTGGTTGGGCGAGATCTCTTCGGCGATGCGCCAAAGCAGGTCCAGGCTGGTGAACTCCTCGTAGTCCTGAGGCGCCGGAAAGGTGTTGGAGGAAACGCCGTAAAAGGAGATGCGCCCGGCCGCGGCCTCGCCCTCCAGATGGCGGAAGGCGGCCTCCAGGCGGCGGTAATATTCCTCCCGGGCCTCAAGGAGGCCCATGCCCTGGCGGGCCGCCCAGCCCAGGTAGTATTCCGGGTTGTGCAGCAGATAGACGTCCAGCGCCGTTAGATTCAGGCGGTCCAGGCTGGCCGTGAGCTGCGCCTGCAGAAAATCGGGATGGATGCAATGTTCCAGGCTGGGCGCGTATTCCACCAGCTCCGGCCAGGGCCGGCCCTGGTTCTTGCGCTCCTGGCTCTCCACATAGTTGGAGCCTTGCAGATAGCCGCCCTTGCTGACCACCACCACCTGCTCGCGCTGGAGCGCGTTTTCGCTGAAAAGCTCCTCCAGCACCATGCCCACCAGGGCTTCCGAGCCGCCATCGGCGTAGTTGCTGGAGGTGTCGATGAGATTGACGCCGCTAGAAAGGGCCTGCTTAAGGGCCAGCCGGTGTTCCTCCACCCGGGGGTCGATGCGGTAGCAGCCGAACCCGGCCTGGGACACGGTGAGCCCGCTGGAGCCCAGCCCGCGCGCGGCGAGCCTGGGGTGGTCGGCCAGGCGCAGGCTGGTGGCTTCTGGGGTGGCAAGGTGGCTCATGGCGCCCCTATCCCAGCCCGTGCTTCTTAAGCTTGTAGGCCAGGTTGCTCTTGGTTATGCCCAGGAGTTCGGCCGCGTGGGCCTGCACGCCATCGGACTCGGAGAGCGCCCTTTTGATCATGCGGATCTCCAAATCGTCCACCGCTTCGGTTATGGTCATGCCGGTGGGCAGGCTGCCGCCGCTTTCCTCGCGTTCGCCCTTCAGGTCCAGGGGCAAGTCGCTGGGACGGATCTCCGCGCCGGCCAGGATCACCGCCCGCTCCACGGCGTTCTCCAGCTCGCGCACGTTGCCAGGCCAGGCGTGATCGTAGATGCGGCGCATGGCCTCGGGCGTCACCTTGGGCGCCTGGCGGCCCATCTCGGTGGCGTACTTGGCGATGAAATGGGCCACCAGGGCCGGCAGGTCCTCCAGGCGGTCCCTTAAAGGGGGCAGGTCGATGCGCACCACGTTGAGGCGGTAGAACAGGTCCTCGCGGAAGGAGCCCTCGGTCACGGCCTCGGCCAGGTCGCGGTTGGTGGCGGTGACGATGCGCACGTCCACGCTGATAGGCTGGCCGCCGCCCACCCGCTCGAAGGTGCGCTCCTGCAGCACGCGCAAGAGCTTCACCTGCAAGGCCTGGCTCATCTCGCCCACCTCGTCCAGGAACAGGGTCCCCTTGTCGGCGATCTCGAAGCGCCCCTTGCGCCGGCCCACGGCGCCGGTGAAAGCGCCCTTTTCATGGCCGAAGAGCTCGCTCTCCAGAAGCGTCTCGGTTAGCGCCATGCAGTTCACCCCCACGAAAGCCTCGTTGGCCCG
>CAZDRW010000210.1:0-6399 GCA_964507555.1 uncultured Desulfarculaceae bacterium | reverse complement strand
ATGCCAAGGCCTTGGAGATCTCGGGCTATTCCAGCCAGGAACTCGCCAGCCGATGGTTTGCCGAGGCTTTTCATCCGGACGACCGGGAGACGCTGGTAGCCCGGCACCGCCAGAGATTGGCCGGTGAAGAGGTTCTCAACTCCTATGACTTCCGCATAATCGACAAGCAAGGCCAAACCAAATGGCTGCGCATGAACGCGGTCCGCATCGAATGGGCCGGCCGCCCGGCCGTCTTGAGTTTTCTGGAAGATATCACCCGGCGCAAAACCATGGACCAGGCCCTGGCCGAGAGCGAGGAGCGGGTACGCCAAATCGCCGAGAACATCAACGAGGTGTTCTGGCTGGGTTCCTTCGACTGGCAGAAGGTCTACTATGTGAGCCCCGCCTATGAGGAGGTTTGGCAGCAGAGCACCCAAAGTCTCATTGAAAACCCTCTGTCTTGGCTGGAGGCCTTGCCGCCGGAGGACCAAAAAGCGGTGGCCGACTATATTGCCGGCATCCAGGGCCGCGAACTCGAACCCGGCGAATTCCCCGTATACCGCGTGAAGCGCCCCGACGGCTCCTTGCGCTGGATCAAGGCCAAATATTTTCCGGTCCGCAATGAGCGGGGCGAAATCTACCGGGTGGCGGGTATCGCCGAGGACATCACCGAGGCCAAGCACTCGCAGATGCAATTGGACAATTTCTTCAACCTCTCGCGCGACCTATTATGCATCGCCGGTTTTGACGGCTATTTTAAACGCGTCAATCCGTCATTTTCGCAAACTCTGGGCTACAGCACAGAAGAACTGCTCGCGCGGCCATTTCAGGATTTTGTGCATCCTGACGACCGCCAATCGACCAGTGCAGAGGTAGAAAGCCTGGAAACCGGGCAACCCACCATAAATTTCATCAACAGATACCAAACCAAGGACGGCGGCTTTCGCTGGCTCTCCTGGGTCTCCCAGCCTTCCTTGGAAGATAAGTTAATCTATGCCATAGCCCGCGATGTAACCGAGGCCAAGCAGGCCGATCAGGAAAAGGCCCGTTTGGAGGAGCAGCTGCGCCAGGCCCAGAAAATGGAGGCCGTCGGGGTATTGGCCGGAGGGATCGCCCACGACTTCAACAACATCCTGGCGGCCATCCTGGGCTACGCCGAACTGGCCTTGGACTCCGGCAAGGACAAAAGGGATAACACCGGGGACTTGGCTCAGATCATCCACGCCTCCCATCGCGCCCGCGAACTGGTCAGGCAGATACTGACCTTTAGCCGCAAGGTGGAGCATCACTTCAAACCCTTGGACCTCAATCACGAAGTGCAGGACACCATCAAGGTGCTGGAAAGGGCTCTGCCCAAGATGGTGGCAATCAAGCTCGATCTGGCGCCTGAGCTGGGCCTGGTAAGCGCCGACGCCAATCAAATCGGCCAGGTGCTCATCAACCTGGCCAGCAACGCCGCCGACGCCATGGCCCAGGGAGGTGAGCTCTGCATTAGCACGGCGATGGTCTCGGTACGAGAGCAAACCTGCCAAACCTGCGGAACTCCCTTCTCCGGCGACTATGTAATGCTCAGCGTTGCCGACAACGGCAAGGGCATGGATATGGAGACGCAAGCGCACATATTCGATCCCTTCTTCACCACCAAGGGGGTGGGCAAAGGCACCGGCCTGGGCCTGTCCATGGTCTATGGAATAATCAAGGATCACAACGGCCATATTCAATGCCATAGCACCCCGGGCAAGGGCACCACCTTTAAAATCTATTTCCCCTTGTGCCAAGCCGAGAAGCCTCCACAGGAGGCGGCTTCCGTTGAACGCGGCCAAACCAGAGGAGGACAGGAAAGCATTCTATTGGTGGATGATGAGGAGGCCTTGCGCGAATTGGGGGGACGGATTCTGGGAATGACAGGTTATTCCATCGTGACCGCCTCCAGCGGCGAGGAGGCCTTGCAATTATTCGGCGCCCAAGGCAACGGCATCGACCTGGTGGTTTTGGACCTCAACATGCCGGGCATGGGCGGCCTGCAATGCCTGCAGGAGATGCTGCGTCTGAATCCCGCGGCCAAGGTGATCATCGCCAGCGGTTATGTGGCCAACGAGCAGATCAGGGCATCGCTAAAAGAAGGCGCCGCCGGCATCGTGCCCAAGCCCTACCGGCGCGAAGAACTGCTGAAAACGGTGCGCAGCGTTTTGGATGGCTAGCCGGGCGGATTCCCCCCCAAGCGGCCGGCCCGCAATGATTGCCCCTCTACCAGCCAGCCTCCACCGCCATGAAGGCTAGAACTCCAACAAGGCCGCGCCCCAGGTCAGGCCGCCGCCGAACACGGTGAGGCAGACGAGGTCGCCCGGCTTGATGCGGCCGGAACGGATGGCCTCGTTAAGGGCGATGGCGCAGGAGGCGCTGGAGATATTGCCGTATTTATTAACGGTGATCACGAATTTTTCGAAAGGCACATCCAAGCGCTTGGCCACCGACTGCAGCATGCGCAGATTGGCCTGATGGGGTATGAAGTGGTCCACCTGATCAACCGTGTAGCCGTTGGCCTCGATGACCTTGACGGCGCTGTCGGCGAAATACTTCACCGCCACCCGCACGCTGGCCGCCGCCTCGATCATCCTCAAGGTGTGGCGTTTGGCATCCACCGACTCATGGCTGATGGGCGTAGTCTTGGAGCCGCCGCCGGGCATGAGCAGGTTTTCGCCATGGGCGCCGTCGGTTCCCACGAACAGGTCCACGATGCGGGGCCGGCCCTCGCCGGTTTGCAACACCGCGGCCCCCGCGCCGTCGCCCCAAAGAATGCAATTGGCGCGGTCGGTCCAATCCTGCACCCGGCTCATGACCTCGCTGGCCACCACCAGAACGTTCTTGGCGCCGGTGGCCAGATAACGGCTGGCCAGGTCCATGCCGAATAAAAAGCCGGAACAGGCCGCGGTTACGTCGAAGGCCACCGCCTGGGGCGCGTCCAGTTTGGCTTGCAGCCAATTGGCGGCAGATGGGCAGCAAGTGTCGGGAGTGATGGTGGCCAAGATGATGTAGTCCAGATCGCGGGCGCTTAGGCCGGCGGCAGCCAAGGCTTCCAGGCTGGCCTTAAGCCCCAAGTCGGATGCAGCTTCGTCTGGCGCGGCCAGGCGGCGCGCCTCCACGCCGGTCCTTTTGACGATCCACTCGTTGGAGGTGTCCAGGGTCTTTTCCAGATCGTAGTTGGTCAGCACCTTTTCGGGCACATACGACCCCGTGCCCGCCAGATGTAAGGGAACCATTCCTTCCTCCGGAGTAAACATATCAGCCGCGTCCTCTCCGGCTAAGAGGACGCGGCTGATAGAGGATGGTCATTTACTTCTTGGCAACCTTCTTCTTGACAACCTTCTTCTTGGGAGCTGCTTTTTTCTTGGCGGGCTTTTTCTTGCCGGCGGCAGGCCTTTCCTGCAAAACGGCCTGCGCCGCGGCCAGGCGGGCGATGGGCACCCTAAAGGGCGAACAGCTCACGTAATTGAGCCCCACCTTGTGGCAGAACGTCACCGATTGGGGATCGCCGCCATGCTCGCCGCAGATGCCGACCTTGAGATCCTTGCGGACGCTCCGGCCGCGGGCGACACCCATCTCCACCAACTGACCCACGCCGTCAATATCTATGCTCACAAAAGGATCGGCCGGCAGGATGCCCTGCTCCACGTACATGGGCAGGAACTTGCCGGCGTCATCGCGGGAAAGGCCGAAAGTGGTCTGGGTGAGGTCGTTGGTGCCGAAGGAGAAGAATTCCGCCTCTTCTGCAATCTGATCGGCGGTGAGCGCCGCCCGGGGCAACTCGATCATGGTGCCCACCATATACTTGATCTTCACCCCTTGCGCCTTCATCACCTCTTCAGCGGCCTTTATCACGATCGCCTTTTGCAGCTTGAGTTCCTTGACCGTAGCCACCAAGGGAATCATTATCTCCGGATAGACCCGCTTGCCCTGCTTGGTGACCTTGCAGGCCGCCTCGAAGATGGCCCGGGCCTGCATCTCGGTTATCTCGGGATAGGCTATGCCCAAGCGGCAGCCCCGGTGGCCCAGCATGGGGTTGGTTTCGGCCAGTGATTCTACCTTGGCGGTCACCACCGCCGGTTTGACGCCCATATCCTTGGCAAGCGCCGCGATCTCCTGCTTGGTGTGGGGCAGGAACTCGTGCAGCGGCGGGTCCAGGGTGCGGATGGTCACCGGCAGTCCGGCCATGGCCGTAAAAATGCCGATGAAGTCGTCACGCTGCATGGGCAGGATCTTGGCCAGGGCCTTTTTGCGGCCTTGCACATCTTCGGCCAGGATCATCTCCCGCACCGCGTCGATGCGCTTGCCCTCGAAGAACATATGCTCGGTGCGGCAAAGGCCGATGCCTTCCGCGCCAAAGGCCCGCGCCACCCCGGCGTCGTGGGGGGTGTCGGCGTTGGTGCGCACCCCCAGTTTGCGGTATTCGTCCACCCATTTCATGAAGGAGGCGAAATCGCCGGTCAGCTTGGGCTCCACCTTGGGCACCTTGCCCAGATAAACCTCGCCCTTGCTGCCGTCCATGGTGATCCAATCGCCCTGTTTCACCTTCTTGCCGCCGGCCACAAAAACCGACTTTTTGTAATCCACCACCACGTCGCCGGCGCCGGCCACGCAGCATTTGCCCATGCCGCGCGCCACCACCGCCGCGTGGGAGGTCATGCCGCCGCGGGAGGTGAGGATGCCCTCGGCCGCGTTCATGCCGCGGATGTCGTCGGGGCTGGTTTCGATGCGAACCAGGATGACCCGCTTGCCGGTCTTGGCCCAGGCCTCGGCTTCCTCGGCGCTGAACACCACTTGGCCCACTGCCGCGCCGGGCGAGGCGGGCAGGCCCTTGGCGATGCGCACCTTTTCAGCCTTGGGGTCCAGGGTGGGGTGCAAGAGCTGATCGATCTGCTCCGGCGCCACCCGCATCACGGCCTCGTCCTTTTTAATGAGGCCCTCTTTGACCATGTCCACCGCTATCTTGATGGCCGCGGCCGCGGTGCGCTTGCCCGTGCGGGTCTGCAGCATCCACAGCTTGCCCTGCTGGATGGTGAACTCGATGTCCTCCATCTCGCGGTAGTGCTTTTCCAGTTTGTTGCGGATGCCCACCAGCTGCGTATACAGCTTGGGCATCTCCTCCTCCAGGATCTTCATGCCCTTGGGCACCTTTTTGGCCCGGTTGATGGGCTGCGGGGTGCGGATGCCCGCCACCACGTCCTCGCCCTGGGCGTTGGTGAGATACTCGCCGTAGAAGTAGTTCTCGCCGGTGGCCGGGTCTCGGGTAAACGCCACGCCGGTGGCTGAATCCTCGCCCATGTTGCCGAACACCATAGACTGCACGTTGACTGCGGTGCCCCAGTCCTCGGGTATGCCGTTAATCTGGCGGTAGCTTATGGCGCGCGGAACGTTCCAGGAACTGAACACCGCGCCGATGGCCCCCCACAGCTGGTCCAGGGGATTTTCCGGGAACGGCCGGCCCAAACGGCTTTTAATCAAAGCCTTGTACTTAACCACCAGTTCCTTGAGATCCTCGGCCGTGAGCTCGGTGTCCAGCTTGACCTTGCGCTTGGCCTTGAGAGCGTCCATGATCTCGTCAAAGGGCTCATGCTCTTTTTCGGTCTTGGGACGAACCTCCAACACCACGTCGCCGTACATGTGCACAAAACGCCGGTAGGCGTCGTAGGCGAAACGCTCGTTTTTGGTCTTGGCGATGACGCCCTGGATGGTCTTGTCATTAAGGCCGATGTTCAAGACCGTATCCATCATGCCCGGCATGGAAATGCGGGCGCCGGAACGGCAGGAAACCAAGAGCGGATTTTTTTCGTCGCCGAACTTGGCGCCCATGGCCTTTTCCACCCGCTTCAAGGCCTTTTCGACTTCCATTTTCAGGCCAGGGGGATACTTATGGCCCTTTTCATCATAATAGGTGCACACCTCGGTGGTTATGGTGAACCCGGCTGGCACGGGGATGCCGATATTGGTCATCTCCGCGATGTTGGCTCCCTTGCCGCCGAGCAGGTTTTTCATCCCGGCAGCGCCGTCAGCCTTACCATTTCCAAAAAAGTATACGAACTTCTTTTTGGCCACTTTTATCCTCCCTAGACCTTCAAATGCCCCTAAATGGGAATTTGGGCTATAACAACTTGTAATGTTAAACTATTGCACGCTAGGGTCCCGCTTTGCAAGCAAATCAGCAGGGTGAGAACTCTTTAGGACCCTATGCGGCCGCCTCTTGGTTAAGGTGGGAGCGGGCAATCTCGGTCACCCATTGGGGCAGGCGCACTATTTTTCCATTGTCATCCACACATCCATGGGCAGTAAAGCCCTTGGCTATCAGGTCATCATCATGGCCGTTTGGACGTAAGATCTTGTAATTAAATTGCAAAGATGCCTTTTTCAACCAAGCGACCTCGG
>CAZDRW010000209.1:1298-6402 GCA_964507555.1 uncultured Desulfarculaceae bacterium | reverse complement strand
CCCATGCGTGTGCGTGGCTTGATCCAACTTACAAGCACTACCGAACCCAAGGCCCAAAGGCCGGATTTCATGGGTGAGAGCCCCCCCACCAGTGCCGCCACTAAAACAACGGCAGGCAGCATTAAATGGCCGCCTTCCTTGATGGTGGACCAGAACTCAGGTAGCTCCGAACGGTTCAAACCGCGCAGGCCGCTACGCAAGGCCTCCAAATGCACCATGTAAAGCAGGGCGAAAAAATACAGGATCGCCGGTATTAGCGCGGCCTTGCAAACCTCCAGATAGGTGACGCCCAACATTTCGGCGATGATGAAGGCGGCCGCGCCCATGACCGGCGGCATGAATTGGCCGCCGGTGGAAGCCACCGATTCAATGGCCCCGGCGAACACGGGCCGGTAGCCGATTTTTTTCATTAGGGGAATGGTGAAGGAACCGGTGCTCACCACGTTGGCCACGGCCGAGCCGGAGATGGAGCCAAAGGTGGCGCTGGAAAGCACGGCCACTTTGGCCGGGCCTCCGCGCAGATGCCCGGCCAAGGCATTGGCGAACTGGATGAAAAACTCTCCGGTTCCCGAGGCCACCAGAAAAGATCCAAAGAGAATGAAGATGAAGATAAAGCTGGCCGACACACCCAGGGGAGTGGTGAACAGACCTTCGGTGGTGAGGTACTGGTAGCTGATGATCTGCTCCAGGTCAATGAGCCTGTGTCCCCAAAGACCGGGGATGTGGTGACCGAAGAGAGTGTAGGCCACGGCCACGATGGTGATGATGGGCAATGCTGGTCCGATCACCCTGCGGGTGGTTTCTAAAACCAAAATCAATATCAATCCGCCCAGCCACAGATCGGTTTCCGTGGCCGCTCCTCCGCGCGCCACCAGTTCCCTGTAGCCCGCTACAATGTGATACAGCGCCACGGCCACCGCGGCGATGAGCGCCCAATCGAAGATGCGCAGGCCAAGCGGATAATTCGCCTCTGACCAGAATCGTTTTATGGGAAAAATCAAAAGCACCAGGGTGCAGGCGAAAAGCAAGTGCACCGGCCGCTGCACCATGGCCGAGAAAAGCCCGAATTGCGCGGTGTATAAATGGAACGCGCACATGGACAATGCCACCGCGGTAATCAGGTAGGCGACAAATGACTTTTTGTTATTTTCGGTTGGCATTGCACTCACCGTTCAAGGGGGTTGGTTTCGGTCCTGTCGGGCCGCGCAGCGGACACGATAATGTCGACCAGGGTGCGGGGTTCCACATATTTCACCAGCCTTATGCGCTTGCCGCGCAAGATAAGAGTGTGGTTGGCCATGTCCGGCGAGCCCTGCATGAAATGAACTCGGTCAAGGTCCTGGTTGATGTTGCGCAATTCGCCCACCCCATCCTTGCGCAGATGAAAGTCGGAGTATTCAAAACCTTCGCCATTCAGATTGGACTTAAAGGTCATGTGAGTCAGCCGGATGCGGCCCGGCCCCAGAGCCTTGTAGTGCTCGGCGAAAAAGGCGCGGTCGTAGGAATGCAGAAACCAGATGGTAAATGGCTCTCCGGCTGCTATGGGAGTTGAAAACGCCACTTCGCCGGTGAGGGTTTTCACCACCTCCAACCTGAGCGGCGTCTGGGCTTGGGACGGTTGATGACAGAGAGCCAGCAGCAAGAACGCGCACAGGCGCGCAACGCTCAAGTAAAACCCGCCGGTCCCTCCCCGGAGGGAGGGACGGTTTGGTTCTTGATACGGCAAAATGCATTTAGTGCTTGCCAGGTCCTACTTAAGGACGCCGTGTTCCTTGAAGTACTTGATGGCGCCGGGGTGCAGGGGCACCGACATGCCATTGGTGGCGCTTTTCAGATTAATTAGCTCGAACTTTTTATGGATCTTGTCCAACTCTGCCTTGTGATCAAATACGGCCTTGCAGATGTCGTAGGCCAGTTTCTCGGGCATGTCTGCGCTCACCACGAACAAGCCCATCCAGGCCAGGGTGTGGTGGGGCTTTTTCATGTCTTTATAGGTGCCGGCGGGAATGGTGCGGGGGAAGTAGGCCGGGAAGTCCTTGTTGATCTTCTTGGCCACCTCGGGTTCTATATCCAAGAACCTGATCTCGCGCTGGGTTGCCAGGTCCATCAGCGTGGGGGCCGGGGTGCCTAGAGTAACTATGCCCACGTCGATGTTGCCGTCCTTCATGGCCGCCGTGGTTTCGGTGGCGGAAAGAAACTGCTCGTTAATGTCGTCATAGGTGATGCCGTAGACCTTGAGCACGTACTGGGCCATCTTCTCGGTGCCGCTGCCAGGCGCGCCCACGGCTACCTTGAGATTCTTGCCCTTGATGTCGGAGATCTTTTTAACGGGGGAGCTGGCCAGCACGTAGAACTGGATGTCCACGGGATAGGTGGAGAACAGGCCACGCAGTTTTTTCTGGGGGTCGTCCTTGAATGCGCCCTGGCCCGTATAGGCATAGAGCGCCGCGTCGGGCATGGTCAAAGCCAAGGCATCCTGGCCTTTCATCACCGCACGGATGTTTTCGATGGAAGCGCCCGAGGGGTGGGCCGAGGCGTAGTAGCC
The DNA here is from genome assembly GCA_964507555.1 of uncultured Desulfarculaceae bacterium. Classification (GTDB taxonomy): domain Bacteria; phylum Desulfobacterota; class Desulfarculia; order Desulfarculales; family Desulfarculaceae; genus Desulfocarbo. The sequence continues at coordinate 3,857 of CAZDRW010000209.1, read as the reverse complement.
GGGAATGTATTTGTTGATAACATTGGCCACGCCGCCGCCCAGGGGATACCAACTTCCGCCGGTGCTGGCCGTGCCGATGGCCAGCCGCTGATCCGCAGCCATGGCCCCGGTCGCCAACGCGCCGGCAAGGCTAAGGGCCATTAGCCCGGTCAGCACTAGTCTGGCAAGTTTTTTTCCAGTCATGTCTCTTCTTCCCTTCCCTTTGTTTGGATTGCAGGTTTGAAGCCGTAAAAGATTTGGCTTCCTAAACCGAATCTTCTTGATCTCCCTGCCCCCCCAATGGAATTTCCTGTAGTTTTCTCTTGAGAACTTTGCCGGAAGCGTTGCGCGGCAGTTCCGCCACAAAATCAACCCGCTTGGGCTTTTTATAGCTGGCTAGCTTTTGCTTGCAGAAATCGATCACCTGCTCCGCGCTGAGGCTTTTGCCTTGTTTGAGGGCCACGAAAGCACGTCCGCTTTCGCCCCAAGTGGTGTCCGGCATGGCCACCACCGCCGCTTCGGCGATATCGGGATGCGTGTAAAGGACCTCCTCGATTTCCCGGGGATAGATGTTCTCGCCGCCGCTGACGATCATGTCTTTCTTGCGGTCCACGATGTAGAAGAAGCCTTCCTCGTCGCGCTTGGCCATGTCGCCGGTGTGCAGCCAGCCGTCCCTGATGGCCGCTTCGGTGGCTTGGCGATCGTTGTGATAGCCCTGCATGACGTTGGGTCCCCGGCAGACCATCTCGCCCACTTCCCCCACGGGCACGGGCCAGCCTTCCTCATCCACCAACTTGGCGTCCAGGAAAGGCAGGGCCAACCCCACGGAGCCGTCTTTGCGCAGGGAATCGCGCTCGTTTAGGATGGTGATGCAGGGAGATGCCTCGGTGCAGCCGTACACATCGTAAATGCCAATGATGTTCGGGAAAAACTCCAAGAGCCGCCGTTTGGTTTCCATGGGCAGCTTGTCCGCGCCGGCCGTGCATTTGTTGATGGAGGAAGTATCGTAGTCGCCGGCCGTGGGGTGTTGCAGCAGAAGGTTATACATGGCGGGCGAGCCGGAGATGGTGGTGGCCCGCTCATCCTGTATCAGCTTCAGCATGGATTCGGGCTCGAACTTGCGCACCAGCAGGCAGGTTCCCCCCAGAGCGATTTGAATGGTGAGATGGTTGTTCAGGGCCGCGGTGTGATAAAGCGGCCCCACGATGATGGAAACCTGCCCGCCTCGATCCTCGCGGCCGTGTATGGTGTTGAAGAGATTCCAGATGACGTTGCGCTGGGTGATGACCGCGCCTTTGGGCCGGCCGGTGGTACCGGAGGTGTACATGATCTGGCAGGGATCATCTTCCCGCACTTGGTCTGAACAGGCCGTCCAGGGACCGCCTTGCAAGAACGGCTCGTAATCCGCGGCAAGCTCGGAAGATCCTTGCAATGGCGAGATGAACAAACGGACGGTTTCCAGATCTGCGCGGATCGCCAAAAGAATGTCTTCGAATTCCGGGCCGTAGATAATCGCCTTGGTCCCGGAGTTGTTGAGTATGTAGGTCATCTCCGGCCCTACCAGCCGGAAGTTGACCGGCGTGGCCACCAGCCCGACCCGCACCAGGGCCAGGTAGGACTCCACCAGGTAGTCGCTGTTGTACGAAAGCAGCGCCACCCGGTCGCCGGGTATGAGCCCCGCCTGCAGTAAGGCGCCTGCCAAGCACCCGACCCGTTGATCCAACTCCCGGTAGCTGCGCCGAACCTTCCCGCAGACCATCGCGTCCCGGTCGGGGAATTTAGAAGCGGTGTTGCTGAGCAATGCGCCGATATTCAAGTTAGTTTCTCCCGTTAGCAGCTTCGGTTGGGATTACAGGATACTTTTTGGTATAGCCCATGGCGGAAGAGAGGTTCCTGCCCAAGTCGATTACCTGATCCAGCATTTCCTTCAGGTGCTTGCCTTTGGCCTCTTCTATGGAAAGCGAAAGATTGAGCGCCGCCTCCACCTTGCCCTCTTGATTGATGATGGGCACTCCGATGGAATACAAATCCACGATCCATTCGCGCTTGACTATGCTGTAGCCCCGCTTTCTGGTGAGCATGAGATCATCCCAAAGTTGCTCGGCATCCACGATGGTGTAGGCCGTCACCCGGTAAAGCTCCATGTCGCGGAGCCTCTCGCGCAGGCTGTCGTCATCCAATGCCGCCAGCAGCACCTTGCCCGAACCGGTGCAATGCGAAGGCAGTTTGGAGCCTGCGTGCAAGTCGTAGCTCAAAAAGCGGTGCACTTCCTTGCGGTAGAGAAAAATGATCTCGTTGCCATCCAACATGGCCATGTTGACAGTGCGCTTCACCCGGTCCGAGAACTCGTTGATGTATTCTTCCGCGATTTTTCTGAGGTGACTCCCGTTCACAAAAGCAAAACCCAAGGACAGCACTTCCGGCCCTAAAAAGAACTCGCGATGGCGGTTTCGCTTCAGAAAGCCCAGTTCCGTGAGGGTGTCGGTGTAGCGCTGTGCGGTTACCACATTGAGCCCGGTGAGCTCTGTTAGCTGGGTCAAGGTTAGGTTGGGGCGCTCGGCGGAAAAGGCGCGTAAGACC
>CAZDRW010000209.1:0-1288 GCA_964507555.1 uncultured Desulfarculaceae bacterium | reverse complement strand
CATGTCCGCGAAGCACGTAATGTGACCGTGAAGAAACTTCGGCTGAGCGCCGTGGCGCGCCCAGTTCGCCGTCGAACGACGATAGTACGACAACGCGCCGAGCAGGCCGGACGAAACGGTCCCCGCGGGCCAATGATTGAACAAAGTGTTTTTGCTTTCTGGACAAATTAACGCTCTTCGTTAATTGTTAACGTTTTATATGTTGCATCATAGCCAGCCGCATAACCCCAGTGCAAGCGGAATATTGTAACCAGCTATGAAATCTTGATTGTTGAAAGGCTCAGAAGTTCTCAGATCACTGACATTGCTAATGGATCGCGATGTCAAACGAATGCAAAACCAAGCCCCTGGAACTTGGGTTCGGTTTCAATTAGCAGGCCCTCGATTGTAAGCAGAGCGCCGGCTCCAGCAATGTCAAAGCCTCAGGTTCAAAGGCCTTAGGGCTTTTGTCTTCCTAGCATCCCAATAGCATCCATTAGATGACATTGTCCTAACGGAGCTTATGCTATGAGGAAATCCCTGAGGATAAGTACTCTAGCCTTGATCGTCATCGAACCAGCGGAAACTGCTCCTGCAACACGCTTATCATCTCCGGGCTCAACTGTTTGAACAGCTCGGCATTGTACGATCCATTGTAGGGGACGCCGTCGCCGGATAGATCCACAAACTGGATTGATGGGTCTGTGAGCGGGTCGCTGGCGGTTGGCGTGCCTTGCGGCCGCGTCGGGTCCATGCTGGGCAGGGGAATAACGCCGGCGGCCGAAAGATTGGGGTTATTCACGGTTAAGTTGGTTTGCACGATTTGTTCAACCGCGATCGCATACTTGCGCGAAGTAGCGGCGGGCGTGCCTTCGGCGACGGCCGGATCAACGTTGGTCGTAACGATCGAAATCGTATAGTCGCTGTTAAGGTATATCTCGAAGGTGCGGAACTGTTGCGGGAAATCCCTTAGCGAGGAAGTCTCAACCTGCCAGAACCCTTTTTCGGGTTTATCTGAATCCGGTGAGACAAAGGCCTTAACCACATTCAAATGACGGTGCCCGGCCACCAGCATAAGGAGATTGGTGGTGTTTTGAAGCGTCTGCACCAGTTCAGCCAAGCTCACCGCGTTCTTGGCATCCGGTTTGGCCGCCGCGTCACCCTCCCACCATTCCGTTTCGGAGCCGATAGCCGCAACCGCGATCGGAGCATGCACGGCTATTATCATGAGCTGATTGGCGGCCTGACCAACGGCCAGTTCGGCGCGGAGCCAAGCCCAGCGATGGGCGTCAAGATAACCGTGCCCATG
>CAZDRW010000208.1:0-6425 GCA_964507555.1 uncultured Desulfarculaceae bacterium | reverse complement strand
CTGGGCAAGCGGGTGGACTATTCCGGCCGCTCGGTCATCGTGATCGGCCCGGACCTGCGCCTGCACCAGTGCGGCCTGCCCAAGAAGATGGCCCTGGAGCTGTTCAAGCCCTTTATTTATCACCTCCTGGAGGCCAAAGGGCTGGTCACCACCATCAAAGGCGCCAAAAAGCTGGTGGAGAGGGAAACCCCGGAAGTTTGGGACACCCTCTCCGAGGTGGTGCGCGAATACCCCATTCTGCTTAACCGGGCCCCCACTTTGCACCGTTTGGGCATCCAGGCCTTCGAGCCTCTTCTGGTGGAAGGCAAGGCCATCCAACTGCACCCCCTGGTCTGCACCGCTTACAACGCGGACTTCGACGGCGACCAGATGGCGGTGCACGTACCCTTAAGCATCGAGGCCCAGATCGAGGCCAGGGTGCTCATGATGAGCACCAACAACATTCTATCACCCGCCAACGGCGAGCCCATCATCGTGCCCAACCAGGACATCGTGTTGGGTCTCTATTACCTGACCCGCGAGCGGCCCCTGGCCAAGGGTGAGGGCAAGTCTTTCGCCGACCGGGCAGAGGTGCGCATGGCCTATGATGCCGGCGCCGTGGAGTTGCACGCATCCATCACTTGCCGCATGGAAGGCCAAAAGGTGAAAACCACCATCGGCCGCGTGCTCTTGAGCGAGATCCTGCCCAAGGAAATGGGCTTTGAAAATGTCAACAAGGTGCTGGATAAGAAGGCGCTCAAGGAACTGGTGGCCCATTGCTACCGCACTGCCGGCACCAAGGCCACGGTCATACTCTCCGACCGGCTAAAGGACTGGGGCTATTACCACGCCACCCGCAGCGGGCTTTCCATCTGCGTGGCGGACATGGTGATCCCCAGCCAAAAGCAGAGGATCCTCGATGAGGCCATGTCCGAAGTGCGGGTGATCGAGCGCCAATACAAGGACGGCATCATTACCTCCGGTGAGAAGTACAACAAGGCCGTGGATATTTGGGCCAAGGCCACCGAGGACGTGGCCGCCAAGATGATGGAGGAGATCAGCCAAGAGACCATAGTGGGCTCCGATGGCACCGAAATCACCACCACCAGCTTCAACCCCATCTTTATGATGGCCGACTCCGGTGCGCGTGGCTCCAAGGACCAGATGAAGCAGTTGGCCGGCATGCGCGGTCTCATGGCAAAGCCGTCTGGCGAGATCATTGAAACACCGATTACCGCCAACTTCCGTGAAGGCCTGACCGTGGTGCAGTACTTCAGCAGCACCCACGGCGCCCGTAAGGGCCTGGCCGACACCGCGCTCAAAACCGCCAACTCCGGCTATTTGACTCGGCGCTTGGTCGACGTGAGCCAGGACTGCATCATCACCGAATTGGATTGCGGCACCATAAGCGGCATCACGGTGGAGGCGCTTAGCGAAGGCGGCGAGGTAATCCAGCACGTGGGCGACCGTGTGCTGGGCCGCACGGCGCTACGCGATATCCGCGACCCTCTGACCGACGAGGTCTTGATTCCGGTCAATGCTGAAATCGACGAAGAAGGCGTGATTAAACTTGAAGAAGCCGGCGTGGAGCGGGTGGACATCAGGAGCGTGCTCTCCTGCGAATGCAAGCGCGGCGTGTGCTCCAAATGCTACGGCCGCGATCTGGCTCACTCCAAGCCGGTTGACGTGGGCGAAGCCGTGGGCATTATCGCCGCCCAATCCATCGGCGAGCCCGGCACCCAGCTCACCATGCGCACCTTCCATATCGGCGGTGCCGCGGCCCGGCGCGCCGAGCAGTCCAAGGTGGAGGCGCGCTACTCCGGCAACCTCAAATTCGTGAACCTGAAAACCGTGGAAAGCGCCGACGGACGCCTGGTGGTCATGAACCGCAACGGCGAATTGGCGCTCATGGGCGAGGGCGGGCGCGAGCGCGAACGCTACAAGATCAACTACGGCGCGCACCTCAATTACCGTGACGGCGAATACGTTGATGCCGGTGAGGTGATGGCCCAGTGGGACCCCTACACCAGCCCCATCCTCACCGAGGTGGACGGCACCGTGAAGTTCGGCGACATCTTGGAGAGCATCACCATGCAGGAGCGCTTGGACCCGGTGACCGGCCGCTCCACCAAGGTGACCGTGGAATCCAAGAATCCTGATCTGCGCCCCCGCATCTCCATTAAGGAGCTTTCTTCCAACAAGACCGCCAAACTGGAGGACGGACGCGGAGAAGCCCGTTACCTCTTGCCAGTGGGCGCCATCATAATGGTGCAAGAAGGCGAAGATGTGCGAGCCGGCGATGTTCTGGCCCGTATCCCCCGCGAAACCACCAAGACCAAGGATATCACCGGCGGTCTGCCCAGGGTGGCCGAGCTGTTTGAGGTGAGAAAGCCCAAGGAAACCGCAGTGATCAGCGAGATCGACGGTTTGGTGGGCTTCGGCAAGCAGACCAAGGGCAAGCGCAAGGTCGTTATAACCCCGGACGTGGGTGAGCCGCGCGAATACCTGATCCCCAAGGGCAAGCACGTCACCGTGCACGAGGGCGATTTCGTGCGGGCCGGCGAGCCCTTGATGGATGGTTCCATCAACCCCCACGACCTTCTGCGCAGCCGGGAAGTGAACGACTTGGCCCGCTACCTGGTCGATGAGGTGCAGGAGGTCTACCGCCTGCAAGGCGTCAAGATCAACGACAAGCACATCGAAGTGATCGTGCGCCAGATGCTTAGGCGGGTGCGCATCATCGATTCGGGCGACAGCCGTTTCCTGATTGGCGAGCAGGTGGAGCGTTGGCGCTTTGACGAGGAAAACGAGGCGCTTTTGTCCCAAGGCCAGCAGCCGCCCAGGGCCGAGCCCCTACTCTTGGGCATAACCAAGGCCAGTTTGTCCACCGACTCCTTCATTTCGGCGGCGTCTTTCCAGGAGACCACCAAGGTGCTCACCGAGGCGGCCATTGCCGGAAAGGTCGATGAACTTCGTGGGCTTAAGGAGAACGTCATCATGGGACGGCTGATCCCGGCCGGCACCGGTTTGGGGCGCTATCGCAACCAGTACATCCCGCACGCCGAGGCCCCGGCCGAATACTCCGACATGGCGGCGCGTTTCAGCAACCGCGAAGTGACCGACTCCCTCCTGGAGGAGAGCCAGGGCACCGGTTTGGAGGCGGGATTATTATCCACGCGCGCTGCCGACAGCGAAGCCGCGGGCTAATATCGTAAAGTTGTTGGCGGCGCACCCAGCCAAGCGCTGTTATTAAGCAAATCATGCCCGGATGCGGGGCGTTGGCCTTGCACCCGGGCATGAAAAAAAGCAATCAGGCTATTGACATAACCAGACGGGTGCGATACAAATAGCAATTCCAGCGAGGCGCGTACTTTGGTTGCCCGCATCAGGGCATGAAGGACGCGATCGTGCTTTCGCCGGGACGGCGTGCCTGGACAAGAATGGTATGCGCCTGGCATTGTTAGTGGCCGGTACAACCGGTATATTGATTAGAGTTACAGAGGCTTATGTGAGCCAGGAGGCTTTAATTGCCCACAATCAACCAGTTGGTTCGCAAGGGTAGAGATCAGCAGCGCAAGAAGAAGGCGACGCCTGCATTGCAGAGTTGCCCTCAGAAGCGCGGCGTTTGCATCCGTGTTTACACCACCACCCCCAAGAAGCCCAACTCGGCTCTACGCAAGGTGGCCAGGGTGCGGCTTACCAACGGCATAGAGGTCACCAGTTACATTCCTGGAGAGGGTCACAACCTCCAGGAGCACTCGGTGGTGTTGATTCGCGGCGGCCGTGTTAAAGACTTGCCAGGCGTCCGTTACCACATCGTCCGCGGAACTTTGGACGCGGTAGGTGTGCAAGACAGACGGCAGTCTAGGTCCAAATACGGGACTAAGCGGCCCAAGTAAGCGTATTCACCTCCCATATACGGGCGGCGCAGGATGCCCCTCTACATCATTAGATGGGGCATTCGCTTTGTAAAGGCGCTGGCAAACGGGCGACAAAAAGCGGGTAGATTAGGATGCCGAGAAGACGCGAAGTTCCCAAGCGGGATATAATCCCGGACGCCAAGTTCAGAAGCAAACTTTTGGCCAAATTCGCCAACAAGCTTATGTACGGCGGCAAAAAGTCCACCGCTGAAAGAGCGCTATACGGCGCTTTGAACAGCATCCGCGAGCGCACCGGCGAGGATCCGCTCAGGGTGTTTGAAAAAGCTTTGGACAATGTCAGGCCGTCAATTGAAGTTAAAAGCCGCAGGGTGGGCGGCAGCACCTACCAGGTGCCGGTGGAGATCCGCCCCGAACGGCGCCAGGCGTTGGCCATGCGCTGGCTGATTGGGTTCTCCCGCAGCCGCGGCGAAAAAACCATGTCCGAACGCTTGGCGGCGGAGTTGCTGGAAGCCTCCCAGGGCCGTGGCAACTCGGTGAAGAAAAAGGAAGATACCCACCGCATGGCCGAGGCCAACAAAGCCTTCGCCCATTACAGGTGGTAGCAAGCGCTGCCGCCTAGGGGCGGCGGCCCGGCCCCGACTGGGGGGTTGGGTGAGCGCACAGCTTGACAAGGCAGAATAGCGGGACCGCCCCGGCATTTATGCCAGCACTGGTTTTTATTATGAAGGCGGCCTTAGAGATAGAAAGGTTCACAGGGATATTTACGTGGCACGGCAAGTAGCATTGGTCCGCCAGCGGAATTTGGGTCTTATGGCCCATATCGACGCGGGCAAGACCACAACCACCGAACGCATCCTCTTTTATACCGGTGTAAGTCACCGGTTGGGGGAAGTGCACGATGGCGCCGCCGTAATGGATTGGATGGAGCAGGAGCAGGAGCGTGGCATCACTATAACCAGCGCCGCCACCACCTGTTACTGGAAAAGCCATAGAATTAATATTATCGATACGCCGGGTCATGTGGATTTTACTATCGAGGTTGAGCGGTCCCTAAGGGTTCTGGATGGCGTCGTTGCCGTGTTTTGCGCGGTGGGCGGCGTGCAGCCCCAATCCGAGACGGTCTGGCGGCAAGCCGACCGCTACCAAGTTCCCCGCCTGGCTTTCATCAATAAAATGGACCGCACCGGCGCCGATTACCGGCGCGTGGTTAATATGATGAAGTCCCGCCTGGGCTGCCGCCCGGTGCTTCTCCAGTTGCCCATAGGCGCCGAAGACAACTTCGAAGGCGTGGTGGACCTCGTCACCCGCAAAGCCCTTACCTTCGACGCCGAAAGCAAAGGCATGCAAGTGGAGGAGGGTCAGCCTCCTGCCGCCATGCTGGAGGAAATCGAAGCGGCCCGCATCCAACTAATTGAGGTGGCCTGCGAGTTCGACGACGCTCTAATGGAGCGCTACTTGGAGGGCGAAGAGCCTTCCGAGCAAGAGATCAAGTCGGCGCTGCGCAAAGGCGTCCTGGCTTGCGAGATCGTGCCGGTATTGGCGGGCTCCGCTTTCAAAAACAAAGGTATTCAGCCTCTTCTGGACGCGGCGGTGGATTATCTGCCGTCTCCCCTGGATGTCAAGCCGGTGCAAGGCATTGACGAATCCGGCGAGATCGCAACCCGCCCGGCCGACGATCAGGCCCCCTTGGCCTCCCTAGCCTTCAAGATCATGACCGACCCCTATGTGGGCCATCTTACCTTCCTTCGCATCTATTCCGGCAGCTTGAAAAGCGGCGACACGGTTTACAACGCCAACAAGCAGAACAAGGAGCGCATCGGCCGGCTGCTCAAGATGCACGCCAACAAGCGCGAAGATGTGACGGAGGTTTACGCCGGCGATATCGTGGCGGCGGTGGGACTCAAGAACGTGGCCACCGGCGACAGCCTTTGTGCCTTGAAAGAGCCGGTTATCCTGGAATCTCTGTTCATACCAGAGCCGGTGATGGGCGTAGCTATCAAGGCCTCCAGTCAGCCCCAGATGGAAAAATTGGGCTTGGCCCTGCAGCGTCTGGCCGCCGAAGATCCTTCTTTCCACATCACCCATGACGATGAAACCAACCAAACCGTCATCATGGGCATGGGCGAGCTGCACCTGGAAATCATCGTGGACCGCCTTTTGCGCGAGTTCAAGATTTCCGCCGATATCGGCGCTCCCCAGGTGGCCTACCGCGAATGCGTGAAAAATGCGGCCGGCGCCGAGGGACGCTATGTGCGCCAGAGCGGCGGTCGCGGCCAATATGGCCATGTCAAGATAGAGGTCAAACCCGGCGAGCCGGGTTCCGGCGTAGTTTTTGTTGACAAGATCGTGGGCGGAGTGATTCCCCGCGAGTACATCGCTCCGGTGGAAAAAGGCGTCAAGGACGCCTGCCAAAAAGGCGTGCTGGCCGGTTTCCCCTTGGTGGATTTGGAGATCACCCTGCTTGATGGCTCCTACCACGAGGTGGATTCCAACGAGCAAGCCTTTTTTATCGCCGGCTCCATGGCGCTCAAAGAGGGTGCCAAGAAAGCCGGATTGGGCCTTTTG
>CAZDRW010000207.1:0-6436 GCA_964507555.1 uncultured Desulfarculaceae bacterium | reverse complement strand
CCTTTATCCCTTCCCCAGCCAGGCCGTCAAAGAGGCCGCAGGGAGGATCGGCCGCCTCATGGTGGTGGAGCTGAACACCGGCCAGATGGTGGAGGACGTGAAGCTGGCCGCCGAGTGCGCGGCTCCGGTGGCGTTTTACGGCAGGCCGCCCGGCTCCATCCCCACCCCGGACGAGTTGGCCAAAGAGGTCCTCAAGGTTATCAAGAAGGGAGGGGCCCAATGAGCGCGCAACCCACCATGGAGTCAGTATTCAGTCCGCCCAGGTCTCTAAAGCCCAAGATTAGCCACTTTTGCCCGGGCTGTCAGCACGGGGTGATCCATCGCCTGGTGGCCGAGCAGCTGGACGCATACGGCTTACGGGAAAAAACCATCGGCGTGGCCTCGGTGGGCTGCTCGGTGTTTCTGTATGACTATTTTGATGTGGACGTGGTGGAGGCGCCTCATGGCCGGGCCCCGGCCGTGGCCACCGGCGTGAAGCGCTCCCAGCCGGACAAGTTCGTGTTCACCTACCAGGGTGACGGCGACTTGGCCGCCATCGGCACCGCCGAGATCGTGCACGCGGCCAACCGCGGCGAAAAGATCACCGTGGTTTTCGTGAACAACGCGGTGTTCGGCATGACCGGCGGCCAGATGGCCCCCACCACCTTGGTGGGCCAGGTCACCACCACCAGCCCACTGGGCCGCAGCGTGGAACTGGCCGGCCCTCCCATCCGGATGTCCGAGATGCTGGCCACTCTGGAAGGCGCGGGCTACGTGGCCCGGGTGGCGGTGAACAACATCAAGAACCTCATGAAGGCCAAGGCCGCCATGAAAAGGGCTTTTGAGTACCAAACCAAGGGCTTGGGCTTTAGCTTCGTGGAAGTGCTTTCCGCTTGCCCCACCAATTGGAAATTGAGCCCGGTGGAGGCCAATGAGCGCGTGGGCAACGAGATGATTTCCTATTTCCCGCTGGGCGTTTACAAGGACGCTGCCAAGGATGCTTAAGTTGGATCAGCGCGAGGGGATGTTTAAATGTATTTTGATACCATAATCGCCGGCTTTGGCGGCCAAGGCGTGATGTTGATGGGCAACGTGCTGGCCTCCGCGGCCATGCAGGCGGGCCGGCAGGTTACCTACATGCCGGTCTACGGCGTGGAGATGCGCGGCGGCACGGCCAACTGCACCGTGGTGATATCGGACAAGCCGGTGGGCTCGCCCATCGTGCAAGAGCCTTTGTGCGCCGTGGTGATGAACCGGCCCAGCGCCGAGAAATTCGCTCCTCAGGTAAAGAAAAAGGGCCTGGTGCTGGTTAATTCCAGCCTGGTGGAGGACAAATACGTGCAGGCCCGCACCAAGCGGGTCTACATGGTGCCGACCCTGGATTTGGCCCAGGAAGTGGGCAATCCCCGCCTGGCCAATATGGTCATGCTGGGCGCCCTGGCCCAGGTCAGCGGCCTGGTGAGCGTGGACCAGGTTATTGCTTCCCTGCCCAAGGCTCTGGACAAGCGCTACCACAAAATGATACCGATCAATAGTGAGGCCCTGCGCCGCGGGGCCGACTACATGATCCAGGGCGGCTAAGACCCGAGGGCTCGCCAGGGCCCAATGGGAGGCGGGAAATGGTACAGGACAAAAAGAACGGTTACGTGGGCACTCGCCAAGAAAACGATTTTCTGGCCGGTGTGGACGCGGTGGCGGGCAAAAAGAAAACCAAGGCCGAGACCGGCGCTGATTTGAGCGTGGGGCAACGCGTGGCCCAGGTGCGCCAGGAAAAGGGCTTGAGCCTGGAAGACATGGCCAAGCGCACCGGTTTGGCGGCCGACGCCCTGAAGGAGATCGAGTCCGGCGCCGCCAACCCGCCTTTGGGGATCTTGGTCAGGCTGGGCAAGGCCCTGGACATGAAGCTGGGCACCTTGATAGCCACCGGCGAGGACCGCCCCTACACCGTGGTGCGGGTGGCGGACCGCCAGGATATGAGCCGCTATCCCCACACCAGGGAAACCTCCTACGGCTATTCCTACCAGGCGCTGGCTCCGCAAAAGCGCAACCGCAACATGGAGCCCTTCCTGGTGACCTTGCGCACCACGGGCAAAACCGTGGAGCCGTCTTCCCATGACGGCCAGGAGTTCATCTTTGTCCTGGACGGGGCCTTGGAGGCCATTGTGGGCGACGCCATAGAGGTGCTGGAGCCGGGCGACAGCATCTACTACGATTCCAACCTGCCACATTTACTGAAACCCCATGGTGCGGGCAGCACCACCATCGTGGCGGTGATCTATTCTCAAGGCCGCTAGCCCGGTAAGCAGGCATAAATCAACCAACGGTCGTCCCCCTGGGGGGAGGGCCATTTTGGCTTAGCGCCTCGCATTCCAGCCAGCGCCCGTTGCGGCAGACCTGGCGCAATGCAAATGGATTGAAAAGATTATATAGCCCCGATCAGCCGGGCGATGACCAGGCGCTGGATCTCGCTGGTGCCTTCGCCGATGGTGAGGAGCTTTTGATCGCGGTAGAAGCGCTCCACGTTGTATTCCTTCATGAGCCCGTAGCCGCCGTGGAGCTGCACCGCCTCCGCCACCACCCGGCCCATCACCTCTGAGCAGTAGAGCTTGCCCATGGCCGCCAGCTTGCCGAAAGGCTTGTGGTTGTCTTTGAGCCAGCAGGCTTTGTAAAGCAACAGGCGGGCCGCCTCGATCTCCATGGCCATGTCGGCCAGCTTGAAGGCGTTTATCTGGAACGAACTGATGGGGCGGCCGAACTGCTCGCGTTCCTTGGCGTAGCGCATGGCCAGTTCATAGGCGCCTTGCGCGCCACCCAGCCCCATGGCGCCGATGGATAGGCGGCCCGCGTCCAGGGTCTCCAGCATTTGGTGGAAGCCATTGCCCCGCTGGCCCAGGATATTATCCTTGGGCACCCGGCAATCATCGAAATAGAGTTCCGAGGTGTTGGAGGCGCGCCACATCATCTTGCCGTGCATCTCCCTGGCCTCGAAGCCTTTGGTGCCGTGCTCGACCAATATGCAGGATAGCTCCGGGCCGCGTCCGTCCTCGCGGGTGCCGGTTTTGGCCATGACCGTGACGCCCAGGCTGTTGGGGGCCGAGGCGTTGGTGATGAATATCTTGGAGCCGTTTAAGACCCACTCATTGCCGTCCAGGACAGCGGTGGTGCGGGCGCCGCCCGCGTCCGAGCCCGCGTTGGGCTCAGTGAGCCCGAAGCCCCAGAGGTGCCGGCCCGTGCAGAGTTTGGGCAGGTACTTTTTCTTCTGCTCCTCGGAGCCGTAGTAAAAGAGCGGGCCGATGCCCAGCGAGTTGCCCGCGGCCACGGTGGCCGCGTGCGATCCGTCAATCCGGGCGATCTCCTCCACGGCGATGATGTAGGAGACGTAATCCATTTCCTGCCCGCCATAGTCCTCGCTCACCACCATGCCGAAGAGTCCCAGCTCTCCCATGGCCCGGCAGGTGTCCTGGCTGAACTCTTCCTTTTCGTCCAGCTCCCGGGCCACGGGCGCGATTTCCTTTTCAGCAAACGAGCGCACGGTCTTGCGCAGGATTTCCTGCTCCATGGATAGCTCAAAGTCCATCGTCGCCTCCCGAACCTAAGAGGAGCCCCATGCATTAAGAGCTTATAGAATACCCTGCCGGCCAGTCAAGGAAATGACCAGGGGGCCAATAAGGCCCGGGCGCCCCCCCAAGGGGGCTGCCCGAACCTTTTCGGTCATACCAAAAGATGCTGACTATTCGTCAGGCACCCAGCAAACATCCAGGATCGTGTGGGTGGGGTTTTGGGTGCGGAACACCGCTTTCACCGGCATGCCTATGTAGGGCTTGCCCTCAGCCAGATACCCTTTGAAGATGGTGTCCACCCCCTTGATTTCCACATCGACCTGCCAGTAGGGCGTCTTCATCTCGATGCCCACGCCGGCATAATCCACCAAGGTGTAGGTGTAGACTTTTCCCTTGGAGGGCACCCGCACCCATTTCATTTTTTCGTAGCAGTCCGGGCAGTCGGCCCGCGGCGGCAGCCAGGTGCTCTTCTGGGAGCATTTGGGGTTGGTGCAGCGGGTCGCCATCAGCCTCCCCTGGGTCAAGCCTTTGAAGAAAGGAGTCAGCTGGCCATAGGTGTGGTGATGCTCCACGGTGCGGGGCCAACGAATCACCCAGGCTTTTTCATCGTCATAGAGCTTGAGGGGCTTGCCGATGTACCGGGTCTTTATCGCTTTTTCGAATGCTTTCTTTGCCATGTTTTTTGCCTCCCTTTCCTTACCAAGCCTTGCGCAGGATGCCCACGGTCACGTGGGAGCCTACGCCGGCATGGGAGACCCACAGCGCCTGCTTGGCGTCTTTGACTTGCAGGCTCTTCCAGTTCTTGGGCTTTTTCTTGCCCGCCCGTTTCCACCATTTGGCATCGCCGTGGAATTGATCATACTTGTTTTGCACCTGCCAGAGGCATTCGGCGGCTTGCCAGATGCCGGTGGCGCCCACCGCGTGCATGGTGCCCAGGAGCCCGCCTGAAAGGTTGGCCGGGCACTTGCCGCCATAATAGCAGTCGCCGCTCTCGACGTAGTCGATCTCCTGGCCGTAGGGACGGAGGCCGATGTCGCCATAGGTCTGCACGTCGCTGATGGTGAACGCGTCGTGCAGTTCCACCAGGTCGATCTCCTCCAAGGGGTCCTTGATCCCGGCCATGCGGTAGGTTAGATAGGCGGCGAAGCGGGCCGCCAAGAAGGACTCGAAACCGGGCCAACGCGGGTTTTTCTTAAGGAACTCCTTGTATTGGCCGGGTTTTTCGTTGGGCAACAGCGGTATGTCCATGGGTCTGCGGTCGGCCACCCGCAGGGTGTGGCTGCCGCCGGCGATGAACAACTCCACTGGGTGATCGGAGAGCTTGTAGGCCATTTCCTCGTCGCAAAGAAGAACCGAAGCGGAGCCTGCGGTCATGGCGCAGCACTCCAGGAAGCGCAAGGGATAGGCGCTCATGCGCGATTCCAGCACTTCTTCAATAGTGTGGTCGCCGGGCTGCTGGGCGTTGGGGTTCATGGTGGCGTAATGACGATTCTTCACCGCGATCTTGGCCCGCACCTCGTCGGAGAGGTTGTAGACCTGGGCGAAGCGGTTGGCCATGGGCGCATAGTAGCTGGAATAGACCCTGCCCATGCGGGTTTCGAAGTCCTTGCAGGCGGCGGTGGAGATGTAGAAGTTGCCGGTGCGGGTGTCCACCTCGTCCATGCGCTCCCAGCCCGCCACCAGGCAGCAATTGGCGTAGCCCGAGGCGATGGCCTGGGCGCCCATCAATACCGACGAGCCGCCGGTGGCGCCGCCGGTCTTGATGCCCACGTTGAAGAGCGGGTCCAAGCCCAGGTAGTCGTGAATCTTGGCTTCGCAAAGCAGCTGGTCTTGGAAGTGGTCGGCGAACTGGCCATAGACCGCGAACTGAATGCTGTCCTTGATTTCCATGGGCGAGAGCTTGAGGTTGTTATCCTCCAGCATCATCTTGTAGCCCATCATGACCAGCTCTTCCAACTTGTACTCCGGGAAGTACTTTTGGAATGGCGAGCAGCCGCCGGCCACCATGAATACGCGCTTACTCCATTTGGGTATGCGCAAATTTCCTTTGCCGAATGTGATCATAGGCTATTCCTCCCGCCTAGGTTGTGAACCGTTTTTTCATTAACCGCCGGTTGAAGTGCAAGCCGGCGCGTTCTCATATCGTTCCCACCCACAGCACCACGGCCAGCCCCTTGCCGCGATTGGTGACTGATTGATCGCGGGGTTCGGTCCAAAAATGGGCGGTGTCGCCCTCGGTGAGGTTCAGCACCTGGTCCCCATGCCGGAGTTCCAGGGCGCCCTGCAAAACGCAAAGAATTTCCTGGGCGTTCTTGATGTTCTTGCGGACGGGAATCGACTTGCCCGGTTCTATGAAAAGCACGGCGCTATCCAGCACCGTCCGGTCTTCGGGAGCGCAGAAGCGGCGGGTGGCGAATCCGGTGTGCGGTAGATCCACCTCATCCCACTCCGCCCGCGTAAAGGTGAAAAGGCGTTCCTGGTTTTTCAGCTGATTCATCAACTCGCCGATGTCGGCGCCCACCGCTTCGCAGATGTTCATCAAGGTTTCCAAAGACGGCGACTTGGCGTTGTTCTCGACCTGGCTCATGAAGCCTTCGGACACGCCGGCTTTTTCAGCCACCGTTTTCAGGGTGAGCTTTTGATTTTTGCGGTAGCGCCTTAAGAGCGAGCCAAGGTTCACGGCAAGTTTCCTTAACCAGGGTGCCTAAAAATTAAGCAAAGGCTAATGTTAGCCATAGGTAAATATTAAGCAGATGTCAAGAAAAAAGCGTGGCGCTTATTGCTTGGCGCCGGTTCCTGGGCCGCCTTTTTCAATATTCTCCTTTCCGCGGGCGCCCGCGGGTATTCCGGTTCTGTTATAATTCACCTCTCTTGATTCATTCAGCTTGCACCTGGAG
>CAZDRW010000206.1:0-6439 GCA_964507555.1 uncultured Desulfarculaceae bacterium | reverse complement strand
CTATCGTTACCAAACTAAGCAAACAGATTCGTTATTTTTGTGCAGACAAAGAAGATCTCTCCAAACTGTTTCAGCTATTACAGGAGCGAGCTAAAGGCGCAGCTGATTTAGAGCTGGCTAACCATAAAAAGGGCGACATGTCTGATGAGGAATTTGAAAAAGCTCAAAAAGCAATTCGCGATGGCTTCGAGTTAAAATTGAGTGTTACTGGCATTAACGGACAAGAAATGTTTGGGTCAATTGATGATGTTTTTAATTCACCCAATTTCCCTGATGAGTTAAAAGCAATATTTGTTGCTAGCGATCTAATCCTTGTTAGTCAATACAATATACGTCCGCGTAATTCTTTTAAGCTTTTACTTGATTTTACCAAACCTTCCCTATTTGATTTATCATTGCAACCTTCCCAAGCGACTCCCAATGGAAGCAACATTGAAATAAGCGGTCTTGATGCCACTTGGGTTCACGGTTTATACAGCGAATTTAACGAATTTATTAAAAACCATCATTCAAACAACACATGGATACACAAACAGAGCATATACGATCTATTAATTTGGCTTTTCGGTATACCAGTCACTTTTTGGATTATATATAAATCATCGCACATAATTAATAATTTGTTCGGCAATATTTCTATAATAGTGCAAGGCGCTGTTTATTTATACATTTTTTTGTTAATATTAATGTTGTACAGGTTTATATTTCATTATGCAAGATGGATTTGGCCTATAATCGAATATCGTAGTCCTAAAAGTAAGGCCATGAAACACAGAATAGCATTATCAGCTATCTGTTTAGGTCTCATATCATCCGTTGTTTATGACATTATAAAGTATTTTCATTAGCATGATTTTTCAAAAAACATAAATGACCTGCTCGACATTGCCTTTGTAATCCCAAGCGCATTTTCTGCCATCAAGGCAAAATTAAAAAGAGCCGGCAATGCCGCCGGCTCTTTTGCATGCCTAAAGTTGGATTGAGCTAGCCTACCGCCGCCTTGGGTTCCTGCGTTAGAAAGCTCAAGATATAACCCACATCCGGCAGGTTGTAGGCCAGGCCCAGTTCCTCGGGCGTGAACCCCATGGAGAGCCCCAGGATTTGGGGATAGAGCATGGAGCCGCCCACGAACTCCGCTTTATCGGCCTGATTGGTGACCTCCTCGGCCCATTCGCACTGCATCTGTGAATAGGGGCAGGAGATGCAGAGGATGTCCGCCCCGCCGCGCCGGGCTTGCCGCAAAAGCTTGCTGACCATGTCCAGGGAAAGCTTTTCATCCCAGCCACGCACCGGGCTGCCGCAGCAGCCCAGCTTGCCGTCCCAGTCCACGGTCTCCGCGCCGGTTACCCGCACCAGCTCGTCTATCAGCTTGGGCGCGGACGGGTCGTCGAATTGGGTCATCTTGCTGGGCCGGATGGCATGGCAGCCGTACATGGGCGCCACCTTCAGGCCCGCATAAGGCCGCGACACTTTGGCGGCCAAGGCCTCCAGGCCCACGTCGTCATGCAGCACCGTAAGAAGGTGCTTCACCTCCCTTTGGCCCGTGTACTTGAGCCCTTCCTGCGCCAGGCCTTGGTCAACCTTTTCTTTCAGCGCGGGGAACTCCTTCAGCAGATGGCGCACTCGTTTAAACGAGCCGAAACAGCATTTGCACGGCGTAAGGATATCCAGGCCCAGCTGTTCAGCGATGGCCATGTTGCGCGCGTTGGCCAGAAGATAGGATTCAAAGTACAGATGCCGCATGGGATAACCGCAGCAATTGAACTCCGGTTCCACCAATTCCACCTGCAACTCTTGCAGCACCCGGCGGGTGGCCTTTTCATAGTGCGGCACAAAATATGGAATCTTGCAGCCTAAGAACAACGCGTACTGCATATCCGGTCCTTTCGAGCAAAATCCGAATGGCTGGCCAGGTTGCGCAGTTCGCCCAGCACCTCTGTCACCAGTACGCCTTGAGGGCAAGCCTCCTGACAGCGGTAGCAGGTAAGGCAACTCCACACCATGCCCGATCCCATGGCTTCCTCGCGCAGACCCACCGCCAAGGCATGCATGATCTGGTGCGGCAAAAGATCCAGGACCTGCCTGGGCTCCGGGTAGTTCATGACCACCGGACAGGCGTTGGTGCAGGTCATGCAAGTGAAGCAATTCTGGAAGCTCCGCGCCTCGCTGCTAAGGCCGGCGCCGATCCTTTCTTGCGGTTGCAACTTGACCTGCGCCATCTTCCGCGAAGGCTCCGCCGCCGTGTGCGCGGCTTCCCGCACATCTTGGTAGGTTTCGCCCAGACCTTTGGCCGCCAAGTCTAGCTTCATGGCAAACCACAGGTCTTGCAAATCTATGCCCGCAGGGCACCGCTGGGTGCAGCGATAGCAGGAGGTGCAAAGAAAGGCGCCTTCCCGCATGGTGCGTAAAGCGCCGTCGCTGAGCTCATGGTCGGCCAGACAGGCCAGGGCCCTCAGTTTTTCAGAAGGCAGCAGTGAAAGATTCGGCACCTCGTGCAACGCCACCGCCACCGAACAATGCACCGAGCAGGTGGCGCAGTGCATGCAGGCGTCCAGCTCCAGGGCGCGCAGGAACGCGCGCGCGGCCGGGTCCATTTTCCCACGGTCGCTCACCGCCCGTACCATAAGCAGCAGCGGGGTGGTGAAAAGATGCAGGAATTTGCTGAAGGGAAGCAGCGCCAAGCCGGCGAAGGCTGCTAGAAAATGGATGTGCCATAGCCAAGCCACCGCGCCCGCGTCCACCAGTTGCACCGCCGCCGGAGCCGCCAGCCGGCCCAATCCGTATGACAGAAAGGCGCTTTTGGTATTGGCATGGCACTCCTGGCAGCTCTCGGCATTCAGTTCGCGGCCCCGGGCCAGCACCGGAGCGCCTCCCAGTTTGCGATCCGACGGGAACACCACGCCGTATTCCTCAGCCCAGAGAGTCCTCAGCGCCAACAAATCTTCGGGCTCCTGGGAAGGGCTATATTGCTCGATCATGCGGTCATAGTCCTGATAGGACACGATCTTCATACCCTCGAAGGCAAAGCCCGAGATAACGATGAGCGCCGTGAGCCCCACGGCGATGTGGTCCAGAGGCCGCGCGGTGAGCCTGCGGAGGGGAAGCCTAAAGCGGCGCCAGGCCGCGATGAGCGCGCCCAAGAGGACCAGGGCTCCGAACAAGTTGCGCAAGAACTGATAGGGGTCCAAGGTGGGCTCGTAACCCGGCAGCCAGGCCCGGGTGTAATCGTCCAAGGCGTGCATCAGCACCAAAAGGATGAAGCCCCAAAAAATTGCCATATGAGCGGCCCAAGCCAGGAAGCTGTGTTTCAGCACCCTTAGCTGCAGGAGCCCATCAAGCAGAAAAACTTTAAGAAGGAGCAAAAGGCGGCGGCTGAAAACCGCGCCCAGACAACCCTTGATCACCGCGGCCAGGCGCGGCCCTGGACCATACTGGCTGGACTCAGGGCCGAGGTTTGTGGTCAGCCAGCGCCAGAGCCTGTAGGCCAGGCCCAAACCGCAAACGACCAGGGCGGTATAAAGCGATACAGAAAAGAGCATGCGGAGCTTCCCAAGATGATAGGCAAGCGAACTCAGACTTTAAGGCGAAAACAGACCTAATGGCCTTTTCCGCTTACCTGTTTAGTACCCACAGCCGCCGCCCCGGTTCAGCGGTTTGTGACTCTTGTGCAATAAAAATACCGTATAAACAGCCGCGCGCAAGCTTGCATCAAAAAATTGCACAATTAACCTTATTTTGCTTTAATTTACAGATAGTTGCTATTCATACCTCCCAGGTTGCATTATAGCACAGGGATGCACTAGGATTAAAAGCAGCCGGCAGGAGCCTGTATCTTATAACCGCATAGTAATATTAGGGGTTGCCTAAAAGCGTCGGCCAAAGGCCAGAGGTTCAAGGTTTTTTAGAGACTTCAGAGCAAGTTAGGCGTTTTTTATAGAAGGTTGCTTGAACAACCCTCTATGGGCCATGGTAGTCTGCGAACCGGCGACTTGAGGAGGTCCGTTCTTCCAGGGAGGGCCAAAGCCACGCCGTTTAAGCCGGGGGCAGGCCGTAATCTTTTATTTTGTTTTGCAAAGTTTTACGCGTAATACCCAGCATCTCGGCGGATCTGGTGCGGTTGCCTCCGGTGGCTTCCAAGGTGCGCTCGATCAGCATCTTTTCCGCTTCGCGCACCGTCAGCCCCGCTCTGAGGCAATAGTCCTCTTCAGCCTTGGCCGAGCCCTGGATCGCCAGCGGCAGATCAGATAGCTCGATCAAATGGCCCTGGGCCATGATCACCGCCCTTTCCACGGCGTTAATAAGCTCGCGAACGTTGCCGGGCCAGGCGTAGCCCAACAGCATCCGGCGGGCCTCGGGGCTGAATCCCTTTATATCGCGCCGGTTCTTCTCATTGAACCGCCGCAGGAAATCCTCGGCCAAGCCGACCACATCATCACCGCGTTGCCGGAGGGGCGGCATTTCCAGGTTGACCACATTCAGCCGGTAATAGAGATCTTCCCTGAATTCGCCGTCGTGTACGGCTTGGGTTAAGTCCCGGTTGGTGGCGGTGATCACCCGCACATCGGCCTTGAACGTCTTGTCGGAACCCAAGGGCGAATACTCGCCTTCCTGCAAAACCCTGAGAAGCTTGGCCTGGGTGCCTGGGGAAAGCTCACCCACCTCGTCCAAAAAAAGGCTGCCGCCGTCGGCCGCCTTGAAGCGTCCCTCGCGCCGCGCGCTGGCCCCGGTGAAAGCCCCGCGCTCATGGCCGAACAATTCGCTTTCCAAAAGGTTCTCGGGCAGGGCCGCGCAGTTGATCTTGATCAAGGGCCCCTCGGCGCGGCGCGAGTTCTGGTGGATGATCTGCGCCACCACCTCCTTGCCGGTGCCGCTTTCGCCGCTTATGAGCACAGTGGCCTCGGCCGGCGCCACCAGGGCCAGGGTCTCCTTCAGTTGCCGCATGGGCCGGCTGTCGCCCCTGAGCGCCGAAAAATCGAAGCGCTCGCCCAGGCGCTCGGCCTGTTCGCGAATCTTGCGGGAGAGCCTGGCGGCTTCCAGATGCCGCTCGACCTTGATGAGGACCTCCTCCACGTCCAGGGGCTTGGTCAGATAATCCGCCGCGCCCGCCTTCAAGGCATTGACCGCGTTTTCAATGCTGCCGTAAGCGGTCATCATGATCACCGGCACATCCGGCATCATGGCTTTCAGCTTGGGCAAAAGGCTCAGGCCGTCCATGCGGGGCATGATTACGTCCAGGAGTATCATATCCACCGGCTGCGCCCCGGCCTCCTGCAAAGCGGCTTCGCCGTCAGCGGCTTCCAGAACCTGGTAGCCCGCGTCCGTCAGGTGGGCCCGCAGCATCAGGCGATGGGCCTTCTCGTCATCCACCACCAGAACCGTGTGCTGATAACTCAAGACACACCTCCGCTCACGGGCAGAATGAGAGTAAAACGCGCACCGCCCTTCTCCGCTTGACCGGCCGCGATCTGGCCGCCATGGGAGCGCACGATGCGCCTGGCGATGGCCAGCCCCAAGCCCGTGCCCCGCTCGCGGGTGCTGAAGAAGGGATCAAAGACCTGTTCCGGATCGCCCTCGGGCAAGCCGGGCCCGCTGTCAGCCACTTCCACCTCAATTCCATCCTGCCGGTTGCGGGCGTTAAGGGTCAATTCGCCGCGGCCGTCCAGGGCGTCCAGGGCGTTGACCACCAAGTTGACCAGGACCTGGCGGATCTGATCAGGATCAGCCTGCACCTGCAGGAGCCCCGGCTCCACGGTCAAGCGGATATCCACACCAGTGGCCCGGGGGTCATCGGACATGAGGTTTAGCACGCTACGCAGCGATTCCTCCATATCCAACGCCACCCGCCTCGGCTCTCTGGGACGTGTATAATCCAAAAGCCCGGAAACCACCCGCTCCAAACGGTCTACCTCGGACACCGCCGCCTTGGCGTATTCATCTTTCTTAGAGCCGGGCTCCTCGCCCTTGGCCAAGTACTGCACCAGGCCCCGCACCGCTGACAGCGGATTGCGAACTTCGTGGGCCACCGAGCCGGCCAAGCGTCCCAAAGCGGCCAGATGCTCGGCCGCGGCCACTTCCCTGCGCAGACGTCTTATCTCGGCATCGCGCCGGCGTCCGGCCACCCACATGCCCATGGCCACCAACCCGGCTGCCAGGAAAATGAGCACGGCTAGAATCAGGGATTCCTTTAAGGCTTGGTCGCGCGCCTCAATAAATGCCTTGGTGGATAGGCGCACCAGCGCATAACCCCTGAAGGCGGGGTTGTCCACATGATGCCCGAACCCCAGGCCCATGCCCATGCCCCTACCCATACCCCTGCCCTCCCCGGGCCGGAACTCGCGGCCTGGACCCGGTGGTTCCGGACCGGACCCTTTAGGGCCGGAGGGAGCGGAAAAACCCGGCGGCGGGCCGGGCTCCGGCGGCAGCTCCTGGCTGGGATCAA
>CAZDRW010000205.1:0-6443 GCA_964507555.1 uncultured Desulfarculaceae bacterium | reverse complement strand
TTTATGCCTTTCTCCCTTGGGTGCTCATACCCGCTCCTCCAGTTCCTTCTGGCGGCCGAAGATGCCGCTGGGGCGAAGGACCAGGGTGGCGATAATGGCCAATAGGGCTACCACTACCTGGAAGTGAGCTCCCAGATAGGCCACGGTTAAAATTTGTGCGAAACCGATGACGAATGCGGCCAGGAGCGCGCCGGTCCAGGAACCCAGGCCGCCCACGATGCACACTGCCACCGCCATGATCAGGACGTGATAGCCGGCCTCCACCACGATGCTGCCCAGCGGCAGGATAATCAGCGCTGCCACCGCCGCCGACAAGGAACCCAGGGCCATGGACGCCACCGCCATGCGGTCAGAGTCAATGCCCAGGGTCAGGGCGGCACGTTCGTCTTGGGCCATGCCTTTTAGGGCCAGGCCCAGCCGGGTTTGATTCACGAATATCCACAACAGGCCCACCAGCACTGTTCCTAGCCCCACCACCAGTAGCCGCTGCCAATCCACGGATACGCCCAGGATTTCAATGCTGCCCTCCACAAAAGGAGCCAGAGTGAAGGTGCCGCCCTTGAGCCCTCCCCAGCGCAGGCCTTCTAGGATGGCCAGGCCGATTGCGTAGGAGGCGATGATCTCGCTGATGGCCATGCCTCGGATACGCACCAGAATGAACTGGTACATGGCTCCACCCACCGCGGCCACAAAAGCCAGGGCGATGAACACGGCTAGGATGTAAGGGATACCCAACTCGTTAAGCAGCAGCCAGCAGATATAGCCGGCCAGGACGTAGAGCGCCCCGTGGGCGAAGTTGGGCAGGCGGCTCACACCGTAGACCAGGGTGAAGCCCATGGCCATGAGGGCCAGAGTTGCGCTGTTGATGATTCCGTAAATCAGTATATCCATGGCTGTCTTTTCGCATACCAGCGGCCGGCCGGGAGGCGCCTGCCCCCCGGCTCGGCCTGCGTTGCAGTATTATTAGATCACGTTCGCTACTTCCCGGTCTTCATCCAGGGCGGCAGCATTATCTTGCCGGTGGCGATCTTGGGCGGGAACACCACCACCCTCTTGCCGGCCTGCCATTGGAACACGGTTCCCACCGCGCCCTCCTTGGGGTCCAGGCTGGGGATGATCTGGTTGGTCTTGGGATCAAAGCGGATGCGGCCGTAAACCCCCATTAGGTCGGTTTTCTTGAGAGCGGCCACCACCTTGTCCGGGTCGAGAGAGCCGGCGCGTTCGATGGCGTCCTTGAGCACGTAAACCGACATGTAGGAACTCGATGTACCGTAACCCTCGGGCTCCAGGCCATACTTCTTCTTATAAGCGTTGACGAACTTCATGGTCCAGGGAGTGGCGTTGCTGGGCGCGTTGCCGGCGTTCACCACGTTGGCCAGGCAGAATTCGCCCTTGCCCTCGGTGGCTTTCCAGAACCCGGGTTGCTCGGCCGCCGCGATGATGGTGCCGAAGGGCAGAGCCGGCACTTTCATGTCATACCACTGCTTGAGCAGGATGGCGGATTCGGGCATGTCCATCCAGATGATTATCACCTGGGCGCCTTTTTTCTTGGCATCCAGGAGGGCCATGGAAAAATCGGTGGTGCCGGTGGGGAAGATCACCGGATCGGCCAGCACCTTCCAGCCCTTTTTGGACATCACCTTTTGCAAGATGCCGCCGCCGGCCCGGGCGTGGGCCACGTCCTGCACCATGATGTAGAGCTTGTCCAGCTTGAACTGCTTGCCGATGTCCATCAGGCAGGGCACCAACTCACCCAGCACCATCCACTTGGCTTCGCCGGAGATGCGGAACAGGTACTTGAACTTATCCGGGTTCTTGCCCACCACGGCGTGGTACTTGGGGGTCAGGGCTCCGGTGGTGAGGATCGAGATTTTTTTATGTTTGGACAACAAGGCCATGGCCGCTAGAGCCGCTTCGGAGCGCACCGGGCCTCCCACGATGAAGTCGGCCTTTTTTTCCAAGATCAGCTTTTCCACCGCCATCAAGGCATCAGATACCGGCACTCCGGGCTCCAGGTCACGGGTGTCGATCACCTCGAGCTTGAGTGGCCGTTTGGTCTTGCCAACCTTGACTCCGCCGGCGGCGTTGATCTCCTCCACCGCCAGGGCCATGGCCCGCTCGGCGTCCCAGCCGTAGAGGAAGGCGGTTGAAAGCGGCGCGCCCAGTACGATGGGTTCGGCCGCCTGGGCCGGCGCCGCGAGGCCGGTCATAGACATGCCGACCAAAAACGCCGCGGCCACAAGTAGTAGCAACGCATTTTTCTTCATTGTTTTACTCCTCCTCAAAGGTTGCGAGGGGACCAGAAGAATCCTGAACTGCAGGCACGTCGTTGGCGAGCAAAAACTGGCGAAGCTCCTCGGTGGTGACGCCCAGGATCTGGCTGGCCTCTTCCAGGTCTCCTTTGGCATGGCGCATAACTTTTTCAATATGGCTCTTGCGTATGACGCTAAGCGGCTCGATGTGCGACATGCCATGGAACTCCCGGTTTGGCGGCTCAATCCTCGTAGAGAGCAAGAAGAATGCCACCAGGTGCTAACCTGAGCCTGTCCGGCGCAACGTACTAATGTTGTGGTAAATTTGGCAAATGGGCGTAGATGGGGGACAGGGTGGAGAGCTCTTGACGGCAAGGAAAACTGGAAAAGGGGTGGAAAGAACCTTTATACCCGGTGCGGGCTCAGCTCTTGCGGAACAGGCTGAAATGCGACATCCGCTTGCGCAGAGTGGGGCGGGAGATGCCCAGGACCCGGGCGGTGGCCGAGATGTTCCAGTCGTTTTCGTTGAGGGCGAAAAGGATGTGCCGGTGCTCCACTTCCTCCAGGGTTATCAAGCGGGGGCCGGCTTCGGGCTCGGGGATTGATGCCGCCAGAGCCTCGGCCACCACCTCGGCCAGGAGCACCGGGCCGCGGGAGTCAATGGCCGCTTTGGTAAGTACGTTGCGTAGCTCGCGCACGTTGCCCGGCCACTGGTGGGCGGCCAAGCGTTCCATGGCCTTGTTCTCCACCCGGTCCACACTAAGATCCATCTCCTGGTTTATCTGCCCCAGGAAGTATTGCACCAGCTTGGGCAAGTCGCTGATACGCTTGCGCAGGGGCGGCACCTTGATGGTCACCACCTTGAGCCGGAAAAGCAGGTCCTGGCGGAAGCGGCCGGTGCGGACCAGATCTTCCAGGTTGCGGTTGGTGGCGGCCACGATGCGCGCCTGCGAGCGTTGCACCTGGTTGCCCCCCACTCGGGTGAATTCACGGTTTTCTAAAAAGCGTAGCAACTTGGCCTGGAGCGAGAGGGGTAGCTCTCCCACTTCGTCAAAAAAGATGGTGCCCTGGCCCGCCAATTCCAGGCGGCCCTTTTTGTTCTCCACCGCTCCGGTGAAGGCCCCGCGTTCGTGGCCGAAGAGATCCGACTCGATTAGGCTGCCCACCAGGGTGGTACAGTCCACGGTGATGAAAGGCTGGAGCTTGTCCTGCGAGGAGTCGTGGATCACCCGGGCGATAAGCTCCTTGCCGCTGCCGGTTTGGCCGGTGATCAGTACCGTGGCCCGGTTGCGCGAGAGCAGGCCGATGGTCTTGAAGATGGAGTTTATCTCCGGGGTGTCGCCTATGATCCGCCGGCGGGCGTCCTGCGCCTGGTTTTTTCCGATCACCGGTTGGTGGGCCAGGGTGGCGGCGGCGATGTGCAGAGCTTTTGCTATCACCCGGTCCAGGTCGGGCACGTTGAACGGCTTCTGGATGTAGTCGTAGGCCCCCAGGCGCATGGCATCGATGGTGGTCTCCATGTCGTGGAAGGCGGTTATTACGATGACCTTAGCCTCGGGGTCCTGACTGGCAATGCGGGGAAGGATTTCCAGACCGGAGATGTCGGGCAGCTTGACGTCCAGAATGATAACCGCCGGCTTGAACTGGCGCCACATGACGAGGCCCTGCTCGCCGGTGGCGGCGGATGCGACCTCGTAACCCCGTTCGCTGAGGAACATTTCCAGGGACTCGCGCAGGGAGTCGTCGTCTTCCACCAGCAGTATACGTTTCAGGGCAGGCATGGCAACCTCATGATAAAGGCCACGCCGATGCCGTGGCGGCCTTTGACCGCCACCGAACCACCGTGGCCCTCAATGATGCGTTGCACGATACTCAGACCCAGACCGGTGCCCCTGCTCTTCTTGGTGTAGAAGGGGGTAAAGAGATGCTCCTGGACCTCGTCGGCCACGCCCTCGCCGTTGTCATGCACTCCCAGCTCCGCCCAGCGGCCGGCGGGGCTATGGACCTCTCTGGTCCAAACCGTGACACTCCCCCCCCTGGTCAGGCTCTCCAGGGCGTTAAGCATTAGATTGAGGAGGGCCTGCTCTATCTTGCCCATGTCGGCCGATACCAGGAGTAAATCGTTCCGGTGGCGCTGGCGCACCCTGACTCCGGCGTCCTTGAAGCGGTCGGTTAAGAGATCCACACACTCTCTGGCCACCTGGGCCAGATTAACCGTAGCCGGGACGATGGTCATGGGCCGGGCCATGTCCAGGAGTTGATGCAGGATGCCGTCCAGGCGGGTCAACTCATGTACCGTCATCTCCAGGCGTCTGCGGTCGAAGCCGTCAAGCTGGAGCTTTTCCTGCAGGATCATCATGTTCAGGGTGCAGGTGGAGAGCGGATTGCGGATTTCGTGGGAAAGCGAAGCCGCCACCTGGCCCACGTAGGCCATGCGCTCGTTTTCGCGCAGCCGGTTCTCCATGGCCACCCGGCTGCTGATGTCGCGGCAGATGCCGATGGTGACCGGCACCTGCCCCAACTCCACAACCTTGTACTTCATCTCGGTGTGTGCTTCCGCCGGCTGGCAGCCGGAGCGTAGGTATTCAAGCTGTCCCCCCGGAGAGCGGTTGGCGAATGCTCGGCGCAGGGCCTCCATGACCTGGGGACGGCAGTCGGGAGTGACGAAATCGCTGAAGGAGCGGCCGGAGACGTTCTCCGGATCAGCGCCGTGCATACGGCAGAAGGCCCCGTTGGCGAAGGCCACGCGCTCCCCCTGCACGATGAAGTAGCCATCGTCGATTTCGCTGACCAGGGTCTTGTAGCGCTGCTCGCTCTCGGCCAACTCCGCGGTGCGGATGCGCACCGTGCGTTCCAGGCCGTTGGCGTGGGACCGGATGCGCCGCTCGGCCATTTGCTGGAAGCGGTCCGAAAAGCGGTGAATGGTGAAAGCCAGGCACGCGTTCATGGGATTGAGACAGGCCGGCAGCAGGTGGGCCAGTGATGGGTCCAACAGCCGGTCCACCACGATAATGCGGAACAGTTCGAAAGCCCTCTGCACGTCGGAAAGCGGGAAGCCGGACTGGAGACGCATCTCGGTGATATAGGCAATAAAGTCGTTGATACGGTCAAGCTTGCCGGTGCGTAAGACCTCCTGGTTGGCTTTGAAGGCCTCGTTGACTGTGAGATAGAGTTCGCTGGTGGGGCGTCTGCTGTATCTGGGCGAAAGGCTGGAAAGGCGGATCACCCACTCGTCTATAAGCTCGTCGGCTTCTGCCTCCAGCCAATCCAGGAAAGCCAGGTAGGCCGGCGAGGTCTGCGGCGGATACAGTACCAGCCCGTTTTCATGCCCGGTGTCGGCGACAGCCTTTGCTAGCGGGTCGGTCACAATTCCCTCGCTCCGAAACCCCAGTTACCCTTAGTATCAAAGGCGCGATTACGTGATGAGGGTGAAGCTAGGTAGCTATATTGTAGTGAGTTTGGGATGCTAGCACAAGCCGGGCCGTAGAGGCAAGGATGCTTAGCGATGCGGCCGGATGCCCTTACAGTCTTGAAATATTTACATTATGCTTACCAAGTCATTAAGGCCTACTCGAATGCTGATGATTAGTCGCCGTGGAACCTTGCCAGGCTAAGAACTAATTTCCCGCCGTGAGGTTAATTTACAGGGGATTAGGTCCAGTTAGCGCCGACCGCCGGTTTGGTTAGCTAACTTGCCTAAAATGCTCTGCACGTATATTTCCGCGACATGCATGACCTTGACGCCAGCGCCGGCTTGGGACAATAGGTCGCTGATTTGCAGCATGCAGGCCGGGCAGCTAGTGGCGATTATGGCGGCGCCGCTGTCTTTGATATGCTCAATTTTGCGCTGTCCGATGCCGTGGGATATTTCGTAGTGGGTAAGGTTGAACGAGCCGCCCATGCCGCAGCACCAATCGCTCTCGGCCATCTCCTGGAACCGGATACCCGGAGTGGCATCCAGCAAGCGGCGCGGTTCTTCCCACACCCCCAGGGATTTTTTGAGGTGACAGGGGTCGTGGTATGTCACGGTCACAGCCTGGCTTTCGGACTGAGAATGGTTAATAGGCAGCAGGTAGTTGTGCACGATGAATTGAGATATATCCAAAGTCTTGGCGCAAAGCGCGTCCAGGCGCTTCCTTTGAGCGGGCTCCAGGTCGCGATATTACCTCACCACCACGACCTTCTTGAACA
>CAZDRW010000204.1:0-6448 GCA_964507555.1 uncultured Desulfarculaceae bacterium | reverse complement strand
GCTGTTTCCTTAAAGGGCAAGGCGGTTTTCAACGGCAACTAAAACCGCCCGGGGTAAACTATCCCGTGACAGGAAAACCTCTTCATCCCGGTTCGGTCGCACCCTATTCTAAACCCAGATATGCGGGGCAGTTGGGTAATTGTGTAAAAACCGCGACCGGCGCCAGGGCGTTCCGGGACCCGGGCAACCCCTGCCGGAATCAGCGCCGGGACTCCGGCCCCCAAGCCAAGCGCAACAACCTTATGGCACCCCATTTAGAGTCCGCAACCGGGTCAAAGGCTCCCCTCAACACGAATAACTACGTAAAATATCATTTTAAGCTTTTGCTTACAAGCTCTTAGCAACCGCAAGCCGCACTTGGCGCAGACTGCAAATCCAAGAGGTGGGACCCGAAAACCCTCGCTAAACTTAAACCAGTAGCCATCCAAACAATGGGTTCCACCCCACAAGTAAAAACTGGGAATCACATAGATTCCCAGTTCGATATTTACATTTATTTATTTATTCTTCTTCAGAACGGTATGTCGTCATCGCCGGCAGGAGGCGGGCCGCCATAGTCGCCGCCACCGCCGCCACCGTAGCCACCACCACCGCCCGCGCTGCCGCTGCTGCCGTAGGAATCGCCTCCGGCGCCGCCCCCACCCAAAAATTGCACTTCGCGGGCGTTGATCTCGGTCATGTAGCGCTTGTTGCCGTCCTGGTCGTCCCAGGATCGGGTGCGGATGGAGCCTTCTATATAGACTTGACGACCCTTGGAAAGGTATTTGCCGCAAATCTCGCCCAACTTGCCCCAGGCAACCACCCGGTGCCATTCGGTTCTTTCCTGTTGGTTGCCGTCACGGTCATTAAAGGTTTCGCTGGTGGCAAGACGGAAGGTGCACAGCGGCGTGCCGCTGGCGGTGTATTTCATCTCGGGGTCTGCACCCAAGTTGCCGATTAATATTGCTTTATTAACTCCACGCGCCATTAGGACCCTCCTAAACCAAGACGTACCGCATCGCCCTGGCAAATATTTGAAACTCCCGCGCCGTCCAGGCCGATCAACCGGACCTGGGGGATATTGCGTGAGGCCATACTAGCCTACACCCAGGCCGGGCTTCAAGCCTAGCAAGATAATTAATGCCATGCGCTGGCTACCGATAGACCGCTTCCCTATTGGATTAAAATACATAAAAACACTAAGGAATATAGGAAAAAAACCTTGACTGGCCGCGCTGCGGGGTATTTAATTTTGCGACGGCAAAATATCTAATAACGATAGATATTTCATACCTTATTGCTACGGTTTTTATGGCCTGGTGCGGGGGCGCCGGAATAAATAAGCAAAGAGGTGTGGCCTAAATACGAGGACTTAAAGCAAGCGCTACCCGGCCGGATGTTGGCGGGTAGCGTCTGCCGACCAACTTAGCAAGCTAGGCCTATTCCAACGGAGGTAAACATGGCTGAACCAATCAGCCCCAAAAAGCTGCCTGCCGAGGCGCTGCAAAAGCTGAATGGGGCCAACCTTAATTTGTGTTTGACCTGCGGCACCTGTTCCAGCGGCTGCCCCATCACCGGAACTCCGGGCATGGAAGGCTGGGATACCCGTAAAGTTTTACGGATGCTGGCGCTGGGTTTGATAGACGAAGTGGTGGAGTCCAAGTTCCCCTGGCTTTGCACCGGCTGCGGCCGTTGCGCCGCCGCCTGTCCCATGGGCCTGGACATGCCGGCCATCTTCGGCTACATGAAGCACCTGCGTGACCGCGACAAGGTGCCGGGCGTGATCCACAAAGGTTGCCAGAACAACCTGGACACCGGCAACAACATGGCCATTCCCAAGGACGACTACCTCATGACCATGGCCGACATGGGCAGGGAGTTGGACGAGGAAGACTGGCCGGGCTTTTACGTGCCGGTGGACAAGCAGGGCGCGGAGGTCTTCTTCTTCCCCAACTCCAAGGAAGTCTACGGCGACTTTGAGGACATGCTGTGGTGGTGGAAGATATTCTATGCCGCCCGCGAGAGTTGGACCATCCCCAGCGAGAACTGGGAGGCGGTGGACTGGGGCTTGTTCACGGGCAACTACGAGGCCACCCGCATATTCGCCCAGCGCAAGATGGACATGATGCGCGAGTTCGACATCAAGCGCATGATAATGCCCGACTGCGGAGGCGGCTCCTACGGCTGCCGCATGGGTATGAAGATCTGCGCCCTGGACGACCCCAACAACACGGTCAACTGGGTCTACCTCTACGACTACCTCAAGGATCTCATCAAGTCGGGCCGTATCAAGCTGGACAAGAGCGTGTACGCCGGCAAGAAGTTCACCTTCCATGATTCCTGCAAGCACGGCCGCGAGTTGCAGGCGCATTACGGCCACGGCTATTTCGAGGAGCCGCGTTGGATCATCCAGCAGTGCGTGGACGACTTCGTGGACATGGAGCCCAACCGCATGAACTCATTCTGCTGCGGCGCGGGCGGCGGCATGTGGCCCATGCCCTATGAAAAGGAATCCGCTTACCACGGGCGCAAGAAATACGAGTCCATCAAGAACTCGGGCGCCGACGTGGTGGTGGTGGGTTGCTCCAACTGCCACGACCAGATCATGAAGCGCTTGCCCAAGTTTTACAAAGACTATAAATATGAAGTGAAATACATCTGGGAATTGGTGGCCGACTGCCTGGTGATCGATCCTTACACCGAAGAGGAGATCGAAAAGAACCGGGCCGAGGCCGCGGCCCAGTGGGAGCGCCTGGGAGTAGACCTGGATGAAATGATGTAGATACCTGCCTGGCTGATGGAGGGCGGTTCCGGGATTTTGTGACTTAATCACCGGGGCCCCCTCCATCTGCTTTCGGCCGCCTCTTACGTGGCCGATCTCCATATACGCAAACCCTGTGACCGGGCTCTCGCGGGTGGCAATTTGGCGGCGGATTACTGTATATAGTATCTAGCCTGCTTGACCTGCCTTGGCATCGCGCGCGTCCCGCCCGCCGGCCTTGGGCGGTGAGGCAGGAAGGACTAACCCATACGGCGGCCCCCAAGCCGTGGGCCGGTTTGAGGCAAGTCTGATGCTGCTTAAACGCCGGGTTGCCGCGCCGAATTATTCCAGCGACTCCGCTGGGTCCGTAAGCCACGCTGGTGGCGCATCGGAGGAATGGTCATGAACCTGCCCAAGCCCGTGCGCGTACTGATGTCGGGCTGGGGCATCGTATGGCTCACCGTGCTGACCACGATTTTCAGCACCGCCACCATCGTGCTGGCTTGGTGCCGGGTGAACGAGCACAAGATACAATGGGTTCCCCGCAAATGGGCCAGCCTCCTCCTGCGGGGGGTGGGCTGCCCGGTGGTCACCCTGGGCCGGGAAAACATCGACCCCGGCGCCACCTATATTTTTGCCTCCAACCACACCTCGGCCTTGGATATCCTGGCGTTGTTGTCCGAGCTGCCCAGCAACTTCCGCTGGATCGCCAAGAAGGAGCTGTTCGAGATAGTCCTTTTCGGTCCGGCCATGCTGCGGGCCGGCTACATCCCCATCGACCGCTCTGACAGCAGGGCGGCCCTGGAAAGCCTGAACCGGGCGGCCGAGCGCATAGCGAACGGGGCCAGCGTGGTGATCTTCCCCGAAGGCACCCGCAGCCCGGACGGTAATCTCTTGCCGTTTAAAGCGGGCGGCTTGGCTCTAGCCATCCGCAGCCGCCGGCCCGTGGTGCCGGTGGCCATCATCGGCGCCAACCAGGCCCTAAAGCCCAAGAGCCTCCTTCTCGCGCCGGGCCGTATCCACATTATCTTGGGTAAGCCCATCCCCACTGAAGGCCTGAAAATGAGAAACCGCGACGAGTTGGCCCAACAGGTGCGCAAGCGGGTGCAGGAACTCTTGGACAACAATATCCCAACCTTGGCTTGACACAAGGCCCGGCATGGCTTAATCTCAGGCCGACCCCATTATATTGGGGATGGGGTGTGTTATTGCCACATTATGTAGGGGAGAAAGCCCGCCTTGGTTGCCCGCCCAAAATCCACCGCCTACCAAGGAAGCCTGGACCCCTTTGCGCCGCCGCCGGCCTGGATCTGGCCGGCCAGCGCCTTGGCTTGCTGGCTGGCGGCCGCATTTCTGGCCGCGTCCTTTGTGGGCTATAAGCCGGCCGCCCAGGAAGCCCATTTCTTGGGCTGGTTTGGCCAACTGACAGCCGGTCTGCTCCTGCGGGTGGCCGGCGGAGCCGCCTGGGCCTTGGTGGGATTCGGCGTGTTGGCCGGCGCTTATCTATGGCGCGAAAAAAAGTCCGCCGCCCTGGTTTGGCTGGCCGCCGGCGGGCTTTGGCTGCTTAGCGGCTTGGGCGCGCTTTTGGGGTTTTTTCAGGTCAAGATCGCGGGCGGGAGCCTGCCCCTGGGCGGCGAGGTCGGCGCGGCCCTGGCCGCGGCGCTTAGCCGGAGCCTGCCCCCGCCCTTGGAATGGCTGACCCCGGGCCTAGTGGCGGCGCTGGGCTTGGGTGTGGTGGCCTGGTCCATGTGGCCGGTGCTAAGCGGCCTGCCGGACATGCTGAACCTGCCCGGCCTGGCCAAACCGAGGGATGCGCAGACCGAGGCGACGCCCCAGGAGGAGCCCGAGGAGGAACCGCCTGCAGGGGAGCCCCTGATGCAGGATGAGCCGGAGGAGACGCCGCTTCCGGTCCGGCTGGAGGACGGCCCGCGCATCAAGCCCCGCCTGGAGGCGCCCAAGGCTCAAGCTCTGCAGCAGGAAAAGCTGTCGTTCGGCAACGCCAAGTACCGGCTGCCCACCCTGGATCTTTTGCAGGAGCCTCTGGATCAGACCGCGCCGGATCAGGCCGCCAGCCTCAAGCACAACTCCCGGCTTTTGGAGAAGAAGCTGGCTGATTTCGGGGTGCAGGGTCAGGTGGTGGAGGTGGCGCCGGGACCGGTGGTCACCATGTACGAGTTCCAGCCCGCGCCGGGGGTGAAGATTTCCAAGGTGGCCGGGCTTTCCGATGATCTGGCCATGAACCTGCGCGCCAGCTCCATACGCATCGTGGCCCCCATTCCGGGCAAGGCGGTGATCGGCATCGAGATCCCCAACAACCTGCGCGAGACCGTGTACCTGCGCGATCTCCTGGCCTCGCCCGCCTATCAGCAGGCCACCAGCCCGCTTACCATCGCCTTGGGCAAGGACATCCTGGGCATGCCCGTGGTCAACACGCTCACCCGAATGCCCCACCTGCTCATCGCCGGCGCCACCGGGGCGGGCAAGAGCGTGTTCATCAACACCCTGGTGCTCTCAATCCTCTACAAGGCCTCGCCGGATCAGGTGCGGCTTCTGATGGTGGACCCCAAGCGCATCGAGCTCAGCACCTACAACGATATCCCCCATCTGCTCTATCCCATCATCACCAGCCCCCAGGAGGCTACCGCCGGCCTGCGCTGGGCGGTAGCCGAGATGGAAAGACGCTACGAACTCCTGGCCCGCTTGGGCGTGCGCAACATAAAATCCTTCAACCAGCGCCTGGCCCGGCAGGGCCCGCCGCCGCCCTTGACCCCGGACGAGCCGCCCCTGGAACCCTTGCCCTACGTGGTGATCATCATCGACGAGCTGGCCGATCTCATGATGGTCTCCTCCAAGGAAGTGGAAGCGCTCATCACCCGCCTGGCGCAGATGGCCAGGGCGGCGGGCATTCACCTGGTGCTGGCCACCCAGCGGCCTTCGGTGGATGTGATCACCGGGCTCATCAAAGCCAACTTCCCGGCCCGCATCTCCTTCAAGGTCACCTCCCGGGTGGATTCGCGCACCATTTTGGATCAGCAGGGAGCCGAGCACTTGTTGGGACTAGGCGACATGCTGTTTTCCCAGCCCGGCGTCAGCGGCCTGAACCGCCTGCACGGCGCCTTTGTCTCGGACAGTGAAATCGACCAGGTGGTTAAATTCGTCAAAGATCAGGCCCGGCCCGAATATGACGAAAGCGTGGTGCAGGCCACGGTGGAAAACGGCGAGGACAACGGCTTCGACGACGCCGAGGACGAGCGCTACCGCGATGCGGTGGCCTTGGTCAAGGAAACCGGCCAGGCTTCCATCTCCTATGTGCAGCGCCGCCTCAGGGTGGGCTACAACCGGGCGGCGCGCATGATCGAGCAGATGGAGCGCGAGGGCATCGTGGGACCCTCCGACGGCTCCAAGCCCCGCCAGGTTCTCAACCGCGAGTAGTCCATCGCAGCCCACCCTCCGGCACCCCGCCGCCTTCCTAACGGGTCTTTGGCCTCTGCCGGAAAATTAGTAACCTCTACTATCGTCTCTCCCCGCTCCCGTTTATCCTTAGAAAATGGAGGGCGCGGGCCCGCCTGCCCTGGGTCTGCGCTTTTCACCGGGCTTTTTCTGTCAGGGGCTTTAGCCTGGAGAAAGGAATAGCCATGGGCGTTCAGGAGGCGTTGATCTTCCTGCTGATCGGGGCACTGGCCGGCTGGCTGGCGGGAAAGATCATGA
>CAZDRW010000203.1:0-6454 GCA_964507555.1 uncultured Desulfarculaceae bacterium | reverse complement strand
ATTTTCATTGAATCTATTTTGAAACTCTTGGTGGCGATACGAATTTGCCAATAGAATATGTGTGACCTGCTGAGCTGATAGATTTAATTGGACTTTATCGGTCCCTGATAATTCGGGGGTAAATTCTGGCCAGTTCCTCGCGGACCAGTTCCTTGGCCCGCTCCATGGCATCGTCGCTCTTGAAAAAATCGGCGACATCGTAAAGTGCCTGGGCCATGTCATCCGCTCCCAAATAACTCACCCGCATAAACGGGGTGCCGTATCCCTCCTGCATCATCTTGGCCAGCTCCATGGTGGAGCCGGAGCACTGCACCAAGTTCAAGGCCGCGCCATGGGCTCTGCGCAGATCGTCCACCCTGCCGTCGCCGGTAATGTTGGCCACCACGCTTATCCCCATGCGCTCCAGGTATTCCCGGATGATCCATATTTCGCCAGCCAGGTTAAAGTCGCCCAACAGGTTAACCGACATGGGTGGAATGCCTTCTGTTTCGCCAGTGCCCACCAATTGGAACATGGCGTTGCAGGCCGCGTAGTACCCGGCCCGCTTGTTGCCCTTGAAGCCTTCGCTCATAACAGGGATCACCGGGATGCCATGCTTTTCTCCGGCCTTGCGGCAGACCGCCTGCAGGTCGTCGCCGATCAGCCCCACCATGCAGGTGGAATAGACAAAGGCCGCCTTGGGCTGGTGGCGTGGGATAAGCTCGTCCAGGGCCCGGGTGAGCTTTGTTTCGCCGCCGAAGATAACGTCGGTCTCTCCCAGGTCGGTGCAGAAGGAGTAACGGTGCAGTTCGGGCCCGGAGGACAAGGCCCCCCGGATATCCCAAGTGTAGGAAGCGCAGCCGATGGGCCCATGGATCAGGTGCAAGGCGTCTGCGATGGGATACAACACCACCCGCGAGCCGCAGAACAGACAGGCCCGCTGGCTCACCGCCCCGGCCAGGCTTTGCTTGTCGCAGCTTATGCGGAAAGGCTTGTCGCCGCCCTTTTCGAATATCTGGTCCTTGCGTTCTTTAAAAATCACCTGGTCCATGATCGCTCCTTGTCGTTCACTGAAGTTTTCTCAAACAGACCATGCGGGCCTTTTGCCAGCCGAGGTGCCGATAGAAATTCAGAGCGGACTCATTATCCTGGTCGGCCAATAGTTGGAGCCGGGAAGCCCCTTGATCGCAGGCCCATGCGCAAATGCCTTCCAAAAGCCTTTTGCCCACCCCCTTGCCGCGCCAGTCTTTACGCACCACCAGGTCTTCCACCAACACCGACGGCCCGCCCTCCGCCGTGGACACCACCCGTTGGCCTGAGCACATGCCGATTACCTCGTCCGCTGCCTCGGCCACCTGTAGCCGGGCGGCGCTATTTGAGAGCATCAGTTCCAGGCCCATCTGCTGCCTAACCTGGTCAACGCGGAAATCCGCTTCGATGGAGAACAGCTCTACCAGCAATTCGCTCATCGCCTCCAGATCAGTGATGGCTGCAGCGCGTATGTTCAGCGATGGCGCTCGCAATTAATTCCTCTCAAGCGATTAGGTATTCTCCGGCTGGCTCGCCGTCTTCCAAGCCGTCCAAAATGGCATCGATGGCTTCTTCGCTGTCCACGCCCTTGAACCACCAGTTTTGGGGTTGGATCACCAGGGCCGGGCCGTTGTCGCATTGCTTAAGGCAGCCGGTGGCGGTGACCTGGCAATCCAGGCCTCTATCCAGGATCTCTTCCTCTAAATATTGTAAAAAGCCATCGGTCTTTTTATGGCAGATGCCTTTGGGATCGCCATTTACTCGAAAACTTTGACAAACCAATATCTGATTGGCGGGTATGCCCATTTTATTGACTCCTTAATTAAATGTTTCGATGCGCATCCACCCAATCGGGGAAGCTATTTCTTGCGGCCCTTCTTCTTGCCGCCACCGTATAGCAAGTCCACCAGGCCACGGACGTTGCCTTCCTGCTCCAAAACGGTGAGGCCCCTTTCCAGCAGAAGGCGCTTAGGAACCTCGCCGGCTGCTGCGCATAGCACCGCGAAACAATCACTCAAGGTCAAGGCAGCCTGTTGCCAACGGGTGTCTCCGCTGCCTGGCTCTGGCGCGGGCCTGGTTTCTAAAAGCACCACCGGCCCGTCTTGGGGACCGTATATGAGGTATCGCCCGGTCTGGCCCAGGTGGAGGTCCACTTCTAATCCATCGGAACTGCACACCGCCAGGTTGGGCCTTTTACCGCCGGGCTTGGGCAAGACCTCCTGGGAGGAGCCAGGATCGGCAAAGTTGAATTCCACAGTCTCTTGACAGTAAACCAGGTCCACCAATTGGGCCGGAAGATGTCTAGCCGCCTGTCTGGCGGCACGGTTGAGTTCCTCTGGTAAAGCCTCCCATGCGGGCCGCGGGTGATCATTATCCTTGGCCAGGAAGGGGAACAGCTTTATTTCGCTGACGCCCAGTCCAACCGCCTTTTTGGCTATCTCGGTAATGTGTTCCGAGTTTATGCCGGGATATACAGTGGTTTTGGCCAGCACTTTAATTCCCTTTTCGACCAAGCTGACGATGCCAGCGGCCTGTTCTTCCATCAGAAGTGCGCAGGCCGTTTCAAGCGGCAAGGTCTTGGCGCCGGGCCTGATCCAAGCATAGATTTTTTCGGCCACCTGCGGATCCACCGCATGCAGCAGAATGGACACGTGGGCCAATCCCAGTTGCGCAAGTTGGTCCGCCAACTTGACGGTCCCAAACCCGAGAGTTGTGAGGCAGATAGAAATTCCGGGGTATTTTTCACGTAAAAGGCTAGCGGTCTGTAAGGTCAATTCCGGCGTGGCCAGGGGGTCGCCCGGGCCATTGATGTTGACCACCTTTATGCTCTCGCCTTGATTGGCCAGGTAATCCAGCCAGTTTAAGGCTTGCTCCGGCGACAAGGCCCTTGACAAGGGAGTTTCCGGGCTGTATCTGATCCGGGCCTGCGCTTTGGGCGCAATCGGCAGGTGCACCCTGCCGGAAGACCGACGGCTGCTGGCGCAAAAGTTTTCTGCCGCCTCATGGCTTATTGGATTTCTCATGCCAACCGACCCCCTTGTCCGAGATGAAAAGCCTTCGTTTACATCACCAGTTCAAAACTCTGTTCCGGATCGTCCCGATCTTTGCGGTCCAAAATGGCCGACAGGATTTTTTCCAAAAGTCTGAGGCCGCCTTTGTAGCCCACGGTGGGGAAGTACTGGTGTCCCACCCGGTCCACAATGGGGAAGCCCCAGCGAACCAAGGGGATGTCCTCATCCCGCGCGATGTACTTGAGATAGGTGTTGCCGATCAGCAGATCCACCGGGTCGTTTTTAATCCACTGGTGCAAAAGGAACATGTCCGCATTTTGATCCGCCTTAACGTTGACCTTATATGGCAAATCCGCGGTGAGCTCCCTGATCCGCTTTTCAAAGGCCCTGCCTGGCGTGCCGCTGACCAGGTGGGTCGGCCACATGTCAATGGAAACCAGGAATTCCGTCAGGGCGATGAGCTGGTCTGGGTCCCCGGCCAAGGCAACCTTCTTGTGAAAGAAGTATTGATGCATGTCGCTGACCATGTCCACCAGTTGGCCCCGTTCGTGGGTCACCTCTTCGGGTACGCTGACGCCGGCGATGATGCGCAGGGCATCCACAAAGCGGTCGGTAGCCTTTAGCCCGATGGGGATATCCAAAACACGGCAGGGGACCTTGTTGTTTGTATCAAGAAAGCGGGCTGCGTCGGCGCTGCACCATTCGCCCAGGGCCAAGGTGCCGAGGGAATCTCCGGCTGACTTCAGTTGGTCGATGGTCACCCCGCCTTCGGGAAACATTTTGTACTCGCCAGACATCGGGCCGTTTAGAATGCCCGAGGTGTCCGGGAACAAGATGATATCCACCCCGACCAGCCCAGCCAGTCGCTTGATCTCCTCCATGTCGGCCGGCTCAACCCAGCCCGGAATGATGTTCACCTTGCCATTCTTGTGGCCCGTGGATTCGGCGACCCGGGCCATGCCCTTGACCATGTTGGAGAAGCCGGTAACGTGGCTGCCCACATAACTGGGGGTGTTGGCGTAGACCACATAGCGGCCCTTGGGTATCTTGCCCTCCTTGCCCGCCTTGTCGATGATCTGCGGCAGGTCGTCGCCGATGGTTTCGGAAAGGCAGGTGGTATGAACCGCCACCACTTGGGGCTCGTAGACGGTGAATATGTTGTTGATGGCCTGCAGCAGGTTGGCCTGGCCGCCGAACACGCTGGCACCCTCGGTAAAGGAACTGGTGCCGGCGCTGATAGGCTCCTTGTAGTGCCTGGTCAGGGTGCTTCTGTGATAGGCGCAGCAACCCTGGGAGCCGTGGCTATGCGGCAGGCAACCGTGCATGCCCAAGGCCGCGTACATGGCCCCGATGGGCTGGCAGGTCTTGGCCGGGTTTATGGTGAGGGCGTGGCGCTCGTTGATTTTTTCTGGCGTATGTCTAAGTAGCATTGCTCATGTCCTTGTCTGGCGGCGATTATTCCCAAACATAGGTGGCAGACAGTTCGGGGTTCTCCTGCCAAGGGGCCTTGAGATAACCCCAGACCTTGCTGTTCACCAGGCGGTCGATCTCGCGGTAGAAGTTGATCGCCCCCCGGAAGCCGGCGTAGGGCCCGCCGGAGTCGTAGCTGTGCAGCTGCTTCATGGGGATGCCCAGCTTCTGGATGGAGAACTTCTCCTTGATGCCGGCGCAGAAAATGTCAGGCTTTAACATCTCCACCAGCTTTTCAGCCTCGTATTGGTTCAGGTCGTCGATGACCATGGTGCCGCTATCCATCTCGGGGATCATGCCGTCATAGCCTTTGAACCTGAGTCCGGCCTCACTGAGTGCCTGTAGCTCTGCTTCGCTCTTGCGGGGGTTGTAGCGGGTCTCGTCCGGGTCAACCTCTATCTCCTCGATGTTGCGGGAGTCGGCGTCCACCTTCAGGTTGGGCAGCACCTCACGGCCCTCGTAGTCGTCCCGGTGGGCGAACTCATAACCGGCGCTGATGGTCTTCATGCCCAGTTCCTTGAACAGCTCCTGGTAGTGATGGGCCCGGGAGCCGCCCACGAAAAGCATGGCGGTCTTGCCTTCAGTTCTGGGACGCACTTCGTCGGCCACCATCTGCACCGCCGGCATCTCCTCAGCTATCACTTCCTCCACCCGGTCGATGAGTTTCTGGTCACCGAAGTATTTGGCGATTTTGCGCAGTGACTTGGCCGCGGCGCCGGCGCCGATGAAATTCACCTTTATCCAGGGCACCCCGTATTTGGTCTCCAACATGTCAGCCACATAGTTTATGGAGCGGTGGCACATCACCGCGTTCAGATCCGCGGTGTGGGCGCTGGCGAATTGGTCATAGGA
This sequence comes from uncultured Desulfarculaceae bacterium, assembly GCA_964507555.1. GTDB lineage: Bacteria > Desulfobacterota > Desulfarculia > Desulfarculales > Desulfarculaceae > Desulfocarbo. Next base: position 1,112 of record CAZDRW010000203.1, on the reverse strand, counting down.
GGAGTTGCCGCTGAAGGTGGCGATGTTGCTTATGCCGCACTTCTTTAATATGCGGTCGATCTCAAAGCCGTCACCGCCGATGATGTACTCGCCTAGAAGCGATATTTTATATTCGCCCGGCTTCTTCTCATCATTGAGACCCACCAGATGCTTGAACACCTGGTTGTTGGCGATGTGGTGCCCGGCGGACTGGGACACCCCCTTATAGCCCTCGCAGCTGAAGGCGAACACGTTGCAGTCGCCAAGCTTCTCCTTCATCTTGGCGGCCACGGCGTGGATGTCGTCGCCTATTAGCCCCACCGGACAGGTTGCAAAAATCGCGATGCCCTTGGGGTGAAACAGGTCATAGGCCTCCTGAATGGCCAGGGCCAGTTTCTTCTCGCCGCCGAAGATGATGTCCTTGTCCTGCATGTCGGTGCTGAAGCAGTAGGTCATGTAGTTCTCGGAATCCGGAGCCGAGGCGTCGGTCTGGTTGCGCCGGGTGAGCCAGGAATAGAATCCGCACCCGATGGGGCCGTGCGTTATGTTGACGATGTCCCTGGTGGGTCCCATGATGACGCCCTTGCAGCCCGCGTAGGTGCAGCCCCGCATGGTGATGATGCCGGGGATAGTCCGCACATTGGCGGTGATCTCGGGGGTCTCGTTTTCCAGCGCCTCGTTGATCAGAATCTGCTTGGCGCGCTTGCGAGCCACCTTGGGAGGATACTTCCCCAGTATCTCCTCCTTGATATCCGCTGGGCTCGGGTTTGAAAGCTTTTTGGTCATGCTTGGCATTTTTTGCGCTCTCCCGCTGGGTTGATCAGCTAAGGGCCTTTTTGCCGCTTTCCCCGGTGCGAACCCTGACTGCGTCGCTGACGGGTAAAACGAATATTTTGCCATCGCCGGGCTTGCCGGTCTGGTTGGTCTCGATCAGGGTCTGCACCACGGTCTCCACCAGCTTGTCGTGCACCACCATGGTCAGCATGCGCTTGGAATAGAGCTTGCCCTTTTCACCCAAGAGGGCGATGGCCTCCTCGTACCCCTGGCTGGCTCCGGCCAGTATCTTGCTGTCCACCAGACCCTTGCCCCGCCCCTGGCACTCGTGGGCGAACATCGAGCCCACCCCGGCCTCG
>CAZDRW010000202.1:0-6482 GCA_964507555.1 uncultured Desulfarculaceae bacterium | reverse complement strand
TTGAGCGATCTCTGCGCTTCCCTGTCTCAGCGGGCCCAACTTGCTTTGTTGCCCGCAGTGTCTTCGGTGTTGGGCTTAAGACGGACGGGCGTCAGCCCCGACCACTATCCCGGCCATCGCCAGCGTACGCCGCAGAGCGTCGCCGCCATGCGGAGGGCCTGGGAACGTGATTTACCGAAGGGGCAGGGCATGGGGGCAAAAGAGATTCTCGCCAAGTCGCTAGCGGGCGATATAAAAGGACTGGTAGTTCAAGCAAGTGGGCTGTTGCCTGGAGAACCGGTGTCCCTAAGCCTGCTGAACGCCATGCAAGCGGTTGAATTCGGCGTAGTGCTGGCCACCAATCTCGGCCCCCTGACCCAAATGGCCCGGCTGGTTCTGCCCACGCCTCTATGCCTGGAAAGCGCAGGGACTTTCGTAGGGGCCGACGGCGAGCGGTTCGAGACCGCGGCGGCTTTAAACCCGCCGGAGGTAGTGCGCCCGGGCTGGCGATTTTTGGGCCTGATGCTGGAAGTGCTCGACGGCCCTCCGGCTCCCCGGGAGTTGTTGGACGTGCAATCCGAGATGATTGTGGTCAACCAGGTGTTCGCGGAGATGAGCCATGTCTGACAGCACCAAATGGGCTCTCGATCAAATGGAAAAGGCCAATCACATTTTTGAGCCCGACGAAAAGTCCTGGCGCCAGCAATTGTTCAATCTGCTTGTTTGGGCCGTGGAGTGCATGCTCATCTTGAAGCTAGCTTCTTCGCTTTACGGTCTCTGAAAAGCATCTTTGCGAGGAGGTGTTGAATGGATATGGATTTCCTGGCCTCTACCGAAGTGTGCCAAGGGATGACACCAGAGGAACTGGCGAAAGTGCTGGAGCTTTGCGTGGCCGACCGCCGCAATGAAGGCGAGATGGTCCATGGTGAGGGAGGAAAAGCCAAGGACTTGTTCCTGCTCTCCCAAGGGGAAGTACATCTCCGCTTCCAGTTGCCAGGACGCGACTCCTCTGAGGCCATGAACATCTCCGTAATCAAGCCCGGCGCCTTGTTCGGCTGGTCAGCTTTGGTGCCGCCCAGGCGCTACACGCTGGCAGCCTTGTGCGCCTCACCTTCCTGCCGCTTTTTACGCGCCGACGGCCACGAATTGGAGAGACTCTTTGAACTTGAGCCCCACATCGGCTACATGTTCATGAAAAACCTGGCGGTGATCGTTGGTTCCCGGCTCCGGGCCATGCGCGAAGAGTTGGCCAAATGCCAAGGTTTCGACATGATCCACGGCTGGTGAAACCAAACCTCAGATAGGAGGTGATGCCATGCTGGTGAAGGTGCTCATTACGCGCCGCATTAAGCAAGGCGCCGAGGTGGACGCGTTGGTCACCCTAAACAGCCTGCGGGCGCGGGCCATGGACCAGCCGGGCTATATCTCCGGCGAGACCCTGGTGGGTTATGAAGACCGGCGCAAGCTCATCGTGATCAGCACTTGGGACAGCCTGGAGCACTGGCAGCGGTGGAAAGAAGACCCGGCGCGGACCCAGGTGGAAGCGCTTTTGGAGCCCCACCTTATGGAGCCCACCGCATATGAGGTGGTAATCCCGGGCGCGCGGCCCTCGCGGGCATGAGACAACTCGCGGTCTCTGACTGAACCCGCCTCTTCGATAAGCCTCCAGGCTTAAGGATGGAGGCTACAGCCGATCCCTAGTGCCTGCCCGGGAAGACCACCAATGATCAGAGCGTTGTACTTTCTTGGGATTCTGGCCACCGCCTTCTGCCTGGCGGCGCCCTCCTACGCCGGCTCGGCGGACCAGGCCGAAGCACTGTTGCAAAAAGCCCGACAAAGCCTGCAGGCTGATCAAGCCCCAAAAGCCCTCAAGCAAACCGAAGCTGCTCTGGAAACGATCTGGCAGCAGGTGCCTCTGCATCTTGGCCAGGCGGTTTACCTGCAAAAACCTCCGCAGGCCTACGGCATCTACACTCCACGCCCCAACCACCGCTATCCCACCAAGGGCGAACCGGTTCTTATCTATCTTGAACCCGTGGGCTACCGGGTCAAAGCCAACCCCGACGGCAGTAAAACCTTCGGCGTGTCCTTGGACATCGCTTTAACCGACCCCAAGGGAAAGGTGCTGTGGGGCAAGGAAGGTTTTTTGCGCAAGGAGCTGACCAGCCGCCACTTTATTAGGGAGTTTTACCTTTTGGTGACCCTAACCTTGAGCAGCGCGCCGGCCGGCGATTATTTCGTGACGCTTCGGGTCAACGACCTTAACGCTAATCAACAAACCGCAACCAAGCTGCCTTTGGAATTGCGCTGAGCCATTTTAGCCGGTCAAGCCGCCAGCTTCTCAGCTAAAAAAACAACCCCCGCCTTTTAAGCGGGGGCTAGGGCGGCAAGGGCCGCTTCCGAGGCGCTATGAGCTAGTCGGGGTTGCGAGTGGCCAAAATCGCGATGGTGCTTACGCAGCCCCAGACAATCGCCGCGGTGAGGGCTCCCAGGAAAACGTCCAACATTGGGGACCTCCTTGCAGGGTTAATTGGCAAAAAGCGGTTTAATACTGCCACCAGCAGGGGCAAAGCGCAAGAAAAACCTATTCACTTTTTCATACATGTAAAAAGGGGGGCGAGCCGGAACAGGCGGCTCGCCCCCCTTGGGGGGCTATGCAAAGGAGGAGCCTATTTGAAGCAGCAGAACACCTTGCTCTCCAGGATCTCCACCTTGTCATTGAGGAACCTGGCGTTGTAGCCGGCATTGCGCAGGATGTTATAAGCCATTTCCGCGCGCAGGCCGGTGCGGCAATGCGTGATTATTTCCTTGTCCTTGGGCAGCTTGTCCAAGTTGGAGCTGAGTTCGTCCACCGGTATGTTGATGGCGCCCGGCAGCATGCCGCTGGCGGCCTCGGCCGTGGTGCGCACGTCCAATATCTGTTTGCCGCCCGGCTTGTTGTTCACGATGTTCATGAACTCGTCGCCGGTGATTTCACCGGGGTGCGGCCGGGGCAGGTAGAAGATCTTGGTGCGGACCATGTCCTTCTGGATGGGGCCGTTTTGGGCCAGCCAGCCCTTATAGCCGCCCTGCAGGATATACACGTTTTGATAGCCCCACGAGGAGATCAGCTTGGCGGCGGGCGCCAGCTTGTCCAGTGAGGTGTCATCGGCATAAAGCACCAGATAGGCCTTGTGGTCCAAGGGGAACTGATCCTTCTCGGCCGCGATTTTCGCCAGCGGCATGGCCACGGCGCCCTGGATATGCCCCTTCTTGGCAGCCTCGGGACCGCGGGTGTCGATGACCACGATGTAGCCCAAGCGGCTGTCCACAAACTTATAGCTGGTCAACAGCGGCAAGCCTGCCTTCTTCCAAGCGGGCACGCCGGCATGAAAAACCTTTATATTGGTGTAACCGTTTTTTTCCGCCAACCTGGCGGCCATGGGCGAGAGCACTCACCTGAATCCTTCGCAGTAGAAAATGACGAGCGCCTTCTTGTCCTTGGGAAGCTTGTCCATCATTTCCGGCATCTTGGGGAAGGGCATCGCGACTGATGTTGGGATGTGCCCCTCTTGATAGCGAACGCCGGGACGGGAATCCACCAACATATAGCCGCCTTTAGCAGGCCCCTTTTTCACCAGCGCAGCCAACTCCTTGACATCGATCAGCTGCTTTTCGGGAACCTTGATGACCGGCTTGGCCACGATGGCGGTGGCCACCAGGTCCTTGCCCTTTTGCTCGTAGGTCACCTGGACGGGGATAGGTTTTTTGAGGGCCTTGATATTAGGCACATTCTTCACGGTGGTTTGCGGAGTGAATTTAAGTACTTCAACCTTGCCATCCCCCACATCCACGGTGATGGATTTGGCTTTGTTGGAACGGCTTTGGAAATCACCCGCCACCACGTTGGGCATGTCCTTGATCTCTGTGTGGCATTTCAAACACTTCTTATTCGCGATAACCTTGGCTTGGGACACGGCCGGTAGTGCCAGTCCCATGACCGAGATCATGGCCGCCACCCCCAAGGTGGTTTTCAGCGCCCCCCAAATGGCGTGTTTAATCATGGCTACTCCTCCGCTATGGCTCTGAATACCTAATCGCCGACACCAAATGCCATAGAAATGACTGTTAAAAATCCATTAACCCCACTAAGGCTCTGAGATTTATTGCAAGGCGCGTACCAAACATCTTAGCCAAACAACCCATAGGCAAATAGCAAGTTTTAATGTAAAAATCAATTGGCCAGCCCGATAGCCGGCACCCGGCTATTAACTCAAGTGCAAAGGCGTAAACTTAACACTCCTTAACATCACCCAATTGCGAGGGTATGCTAAAATTAACAGTAACGGTTGTGCGAAGCCGTTAATTCGTCACCCACCAAACTGGGGGTTCAACTTGGGTCGCATAGTGGTGGGTTTGGGAGACATGAAAGTCTCTAACACCTCAGGCGATGACTTGGTGACCCATTCCTTGGGCTCCTGCGTGGGAGTCGCCATCCACGACCCGCTGATGCGAATTGGCGGCTTATTGCATGTCATGCTGCCCTATGCAGAGCTAAGCCCCAGGCGGGCCCAAACCACTCCCTGCATGTTCGCGGATACCGGATTGCCTCGGCTCTTCCAAGCGGCCTATCAAATGGGCGCCCAAAAACAGCGCCTGAGGGTGGTGTTGGTGGGAGGCGCGCACATTATTCACGGCGAGGATTGCTATAACATCGGCAAACGCAATTACCTGGCGGTGCGGCGCATACTGTGGCGAAATAACGTGTTCGTGACGGCGGAGGAGGTTGGCGGAACGGCTACCCGCACCATGCGTCTTGATATTGCCAGCGGTGAGGTCACGGTGCGCATCAATGCGGAATTCATAAAGAGATTGTGATCACTTTGTAGAGTTGGCCCCCTAAAACCTCCTTCCTCTTCCCTTAAGCAATAAACGGTGACCTTGCCTGCCCCGCCGCTGCCAGCGCCAACCCAGCCCCCCCGGTTGCAGCGGCGCGGTTGCGGGCAGGCCAGGCAAGGTCTGTAATGTCATTCTAAAAGTTGGCGTATTAATCTCGGCCAGGGATAGCCCGAGGCCACACCTCTAGTTCCCAGGCCTGCGGCATTTGCTTTAGCCAATGCGCTCCCCCTAACGCCATCCATGGGTTTGCACATTTAATTGGTGCCGTGGCCCGGCTTAGCAATGCGCCCCTTGACGCGATTTATATTTATATTATTGCATGTTTGCCCGAGCTGACAAAGCTAGTTTAATAATAGTTATTAGCTATTACTTTACTATTTGTTGGGGTTCATAATGCTTGCGCAAGGCGAAATTAAACCCGCATCCTAAACCACTTGCCCTAAAAAACCGGGATGCAGGCCAGAGAGCGCCCCAAGACCAACTCCATAACCGCCTGGCGATGGCTAGCCAAAAAGCGGTAGGTCCCAACACATACATCGGTTAATATGGTGAGCGATGTTAAGTTGCAGAGCGAAAAATCCGATATGACACCAGTGAGCGTTGGCAACATGCATTATGGAGTAGCGGCATGGATGATTTAGCGAAGGCTAAAGGCCAGGCTCGGGTGGCTGTGGTCGGCTCGGGCTATTGGGGCAAAAACCTGGTGCGGAATTACCACGAACTGGGCGCTTTGGGCCTGATTTGCGATAAGAACCCGGCTACGCTGGCCCAATTCAAAAAGCAATACCCTAATGCGGAAACCTGCGCATCCTTGGATCAAGCCCTGGCGCGCGAGGACATCAACGCCGTGGTGATCGCCACCCCGGCCGAGACCCATTATGAATTGGCCCTGGCGGCCTTATCCGCCGGCAAGCATGTTTACGTTGAAAAGCCCTTGGTGTTGGACGAACGCCAAGGCGAGGAGTTGGTGGCGCTGGCCGACGACAAGGGCCTGGTGCTCATGGTCGGTCACCTGTTGCAATACCATCCCATCTTCGTCAGGCTCAAGGAGATGGTCGGGGCCGGCGACTTGGGGCGCATCCACTACATATACTCCCATCGTTTGAACCTGGGGAAGATCCGCCGGGAGGAAAACATCCTGTGGTCTTTCGCGCCGCACGACATATCCATGATCCTGGCCCTGGCCGGTGAAATGCCGGACGAGGTGTCCGCCACCGGCGGCTTTTATCTGCAAAGCTTCGTGGCGGACGTGACCACCACTCATATGCACTTCCCCTCGGGGCTGCGTGCTCACATCTTCGTATCCTGGCTGCATCCCTTCAAAGAGCAGAAGCTGGTGGTGGTGGGCGAGCGCAAGATGGCGGTGTTTGACGACACCCTGCCTTGGGCGGACAAATTACTTATCTACGCCCATCAGATAGAAAAAGGCGGCGCAGTGCCGGTTCCGGTCAAGGCCGAACCTCAAAGGGTGGAGGTGCCGGAAGACGAGCCCTTGAAGTCCGAATGCCGCCATTTCCTGACCTGCATCCAAAAAGGCGAGCGGCCCATCACCGACGGCCGCGAGGGTTTGCGGGTGCTCAGGGTATTGAACCGCAGTTCCATGGCGCTCACCTCCATGGAGATCA
>CAZDRW010000201.1:2028-6495 GCA_964507555.1 uncultured Desulfarculaceae bacterium | reverse complement strand
CGCACACGCTCGGGCTCGCGGGGAAGGCCTGCATCCGCCAACGAGACCTCGCCGGCGGGGTCTAGGGGTACCCCCTCCATCCAGGCCAGCGGCGACATGCCCCGCAGGCCGGAGAGACCCGCGCCGCGCAGCATGTGCAGATAATATGAGGTCTCGTGCACCTGGCGCACCGTTGGGGTGCGCTTCACCCCGTGGGTGAGTAAGGGGCCGCGGCCATCGCTGCTATAGCCCATCCGCACCGGCACCCGGGCCAACCAGGCGATGAGCCCGGCCTCAAAGGCGTTCTGCAACAGCACCGCCCAGTCAAAGCCCATGAGGCGCAGTTCCTTGGCCAGGCGCAGTTTGCCGCCCATGCCTTGATGCGCTCCCTTGGCGTCCAGGGTCATGACCTTGGGCCGGCAAGGCGCGGCCTCATAGACCGGCGCCACCCAGGGCTTGGCCAACACGGTCAACTCGGCCTGGGGGCAGAGCCCGGCCAGGGCCTCCAGGGCCGGTAGCGTCATCACCGCATCGCCCACCCAGTTGGTGGCGCGAACCAGAATGCGCCGCGGCGTTGTCGGGTCTAGGGATCGCATCAGCTAACGCTCCCGGGGCCAAAGATGATAAGGCCTGGTTTTCCAGCGCTGGTGCAGCCAGAACCACTGCTCGGGCTTGCGGCGGATGATGCCCTCCAATACCTTGGTGTAGGCCTGGGTGTTGTCCCATACGTCCTGAGTCTTGTCGCCGCTTTGGATGAGCGGCACCGGCTCCCCCAGGTGCAGCTCGAACATGCCGTCATCCCCGCGCCAGACCCAACCCGGTATGACCGGAGCCTTGGTTTTCAGGGCCAAAAGCGCCAGGCCCTTGTTGGTGCAGGCCGGCCGCCCGAAGAAATCCACCCACTCCCCGTCGTACCAATCCACGTTCTGGTCCAGCAGGATGCCGATGCAGTTCCCCCGGCGCAGATGCCGCAAAACTTGCCGGGCGGAAGCGGCCTTGGGCACCACCTCGGTTCCAGTGCGTGTGCGCCATTGGTTTACCAGCCTATCAGCCGGCGCCCAATCAACGGGGCGGGCCACCACGCAGCTGGGTCCCACCAGCCAGCTGAAGGCGACGTTCAGCCACTCCCAGTGGCCGATATGGCCTGTGAGCATGAAGGATCCCCTGCCTTGGGCCTTGAGTTCGCGCATTTTTTGCAAAAGCTCGGGCTGCATGACGCGCACACGCGAAAGAATCTTCTCCCTTGGCCAACTAAGCAAAGTAGGTATTTCCATGGCCACCCTGCCCAGGTGGGCGTAGCAAGCCTTGGCCGTGGACTCCACCCAGACGGCGTTGCGTTCGGGGAAAGAGGCGCTTATGTTTTCGCGTATGATGCGGCGGTGGCGCTCATCCAAAGCATAGGCTAAGCGGCCCAGTCCGCCGCCCAAGGCGCGCATCATGGCCAGGGGCGGTAACCCCATGCCTATCATTAGTGCATGCAACAACCGGTATTCCAGACTCATCAACGAGCCTCCCAGCGCTTGAGGCCCCAAGCCAGCAAAGCCTCCAAGGCCAAGGGACCCTCGTCGAATTCAAGCTCCAGCTGCGTCACCCAGATTTCCATTTCGCTTGGCAGGCCCGCGGGCAGCCGGACCTGATCCTTTTCGCTGCAAACCAAGGCCGCCGCGCCCATCTCGGCCGCTTGCCGCCAGAGCCCGCTCAGATCAGCGGAACTGAAGGGATAGTGGTCCGCAAAAGCCTCCACTCCCAGCACCTGAAACCCGAACTGCTCCAGGCCCGCCTTGAAGCTGTCGGGCCTGGCCAAACCGCAGAAAGCCAGCACCGGCCGTCCCCGCAACTCGCCGGCGCCCACAGCTCCGCCTTGGTGGCGGATGATCCCGCAGAGCTTATGACGGCAGGACAGCACCGGGCCGGGCCCCCAAAACGAGCGCAGCCAGGCGCGGGTTCGGGCGCAGGCCGCCGGATCCACGGCGCGGGTCAGCACCACCGCCTGGGCGCGGCGCAAACCGCTCAAAGGCTCGCGCAAACGGCCCCGGGGCAGAAGCCCTCCGGCCAAGGGGTCGGCTGCGTCCAGGCACACGATGTCCATATCGCGGTGCAGGCGGCGGTGCTGGAACAAATCATCGCCCACCAGCACGCGGGGACCCAGCTCCGCCAAGACCGCACGTCCCACCTGATAGCGGTCGGGCCCCACCGCCACCGGCGCGGCCAGCCGCTTAGCCAAAAGCAAGGGCTCGTCTCCGGCCACCTCGGCCCCGGTCAAGGCTCCGTCTCCCCGCGAGACCCAGGTGACGCCTTTGGTGGCGGTGGCGCCGACCCCACCGTAGCCCCGGCTCACGATGGCCGCCGGCAGGCCTAGGCGCTTTAACGCCTGCACCAGGGCCATAACCAAGGGGGTTTTACCGGTGCCGCCCGCGGCCAGGTTGCCCACCCCGATCACCGGAGCGGGCAAGCGGCGGGGCTTGGCCAGACCCAGATCATAGGCTTGATTCTTGGCGCCGGCGCCCAGGCCGTAAAGCCATGCTAAGCCGCTGGCCACTCCGCGCAGGCCGGCCAGCCACCAAGGGCCGGCATCATTGCTGGTCATCCGCCTATGCAGGGCTTCCCAATCCATGGGCTTTAGGACTCTCCCATCAGCGCCTCAGCCTCGCTTAGGGCGCGTTTGACCGCGCCGCGGTGCGCCTGGCAGAATTCCAAACCCGCCTCTCCCATGGCTTTGGCCCGCAGAGGCTCGCTTAAGAGCCCGCGCCACACCGCGGCCAACTCGCTGCCCTGGGTTAGGCGCACGCCGCCGCCGGCCGCTTCCAGTTCCTTGGCCATCTCCAAAAAATTATGGGTGATGGGGCCAAACACCACCGGCACTCCCTGGGCCGCCGGCTCCAAAAGATTATGCCCGCCCACCGGCACCAGGGACCCGCCCACGAAAGCGGCGCTGGCCAGGGCATAGGCCCGGGCCAGACGGCCCAGCAGGTCCAGCACCACCACTTGACTGCCCGGCCCCGGCGTCCCCTGGCTTACCCGAGCCACGCTAAGGCCCCGGGCGCGGGCCAGTTGGGCCACGGCCTCGCCGCGGGCGATCTCGCGCGGGGCGATGATGAGGGACAAATCCTTATGCTCTTCCTTGAGCGCGGCATAGGCGTCCAAGCAGGGCTCTTCCTCGCCGGCATGGGTGGAGCCCGCGATGACCAATCGGCGGCCGCTCATCCCCATTTCGGCGGCCAAGGCTTCGCGCTCGGCTTGGCCGAGCAGGGCCGGCGCGCTGTCGAACTTGAGATTGCCGCCCACGGCCAAGCGTTGGGCCGGCACCCCCACTTTTATTAATCGCTCGTAATCCACTCCGGTCTGCACCAGCACCCGGTCGAAGCCGTCCCACAGGGCGCGGGCCAGGCCCCCCAGGCGCCGGTAGCCCCGATAGGTGCGCGGGCTCACCCGGCCGTTCACCAAAAGGCGCGGCACCCCCCGCGCACCCAGCCCCCACTGCCAGTTGGGCCAGATGTCGCCCTCCACCAGGCAGAACAGGCGGGGCTTTAAGCGCTCCAGCAACCGCCGCACCGCCCAAGGCAGATCCAAGGGGCGCACGAACAGGCTTACCTCGGGATCTTGGGCCAGCGAATCAGCCGCCACGGCCAAGCCCTGGGCCGTGGCCACGGATAGGTAGCGGGGCACCTGGGGGAAGCGCTGGCCCAAGGCGGCCAGCAGGGGTAGCGCGCTTTTGACCTCGCCCACGCTTAGGGCATGCAGCCAAATGCCTCCCGGCCTGAGCTGGGGCAACCAGTCTTTACCCAGACCCAAACGGGCCAGCGCGATTTTGCGGTATCTCCCCTGGGCCATGCGGGCAAAAAGCACAGGGCTGGCCAGAGCTATGCCCAACCCCAAGGCCAGGCTATAAGCGGTCCGTATCAAGAGCCGGGCTCCAGGGCCGAGGCCTGCCAAGCCACTTCATAAGCGCGGCCTTGGATGGGACCCCAGACCACTTCCTCGCCACGCGCATCCGCCGCCTCCTCCCGCGCCGCGTCGATCAAGCGGGGGAAGCGCACCCCGTCAGCAATAAGACGTCGGCAGAATTCCTCGAACACCGGCGCCAGGGCCCGGCCCTCCACTTCGGCGTGCATGGTGAATACGTTCAAGGCTCCGGGACGCAGCAGGCCGGCCAGATAGGCGGCGGCGGCGCCCTGGTCCACGCCATCGTGCCCCAACACCTCGTCCAGGCTGGGCAGGGTGGTGGGCAGTTCTATCAACTTCAGCGCGCGCCCACCTACCAAAGGCCGGAAAGGGCTTCTTCCCCGCGTGCAGGACACGTGAGTAATGCCCAGGCTTTCCATGATCTCCAGCGCCTCGCCGGTTACCTGCCAGCCGGGCGAGGCGAAGCTGGCCGGAGCGAAACCGGTGATCTGGTAGAACAGGTTATAGGCCTGGCCCAGTTCCATGGCCAGCCGCTCCCGCTCCAGGCCGCGCATGCGGTCGTGCCAAAACACGTGATCCCAGCCG
>CAZDRW010000201.1:335-2018 GCA_964507555.1 uncultured Desulfarculaceae bacterium | reverse complement strand
TCACCGCGAAGACCGCCTCGCATTACGTGACCACCAACGCCGTGCAGACCGGCCTCGTGGCCGGCGTTTATGCAGCGATTGATGACGCCGGGCGCCGAACGGGCGATGTTGGGCGCGGGCAGTAACAGGCCGTACATCATGGTCACCGGCCCGTAAGCCCCGGCCGCCCCGGACTTGAGTTGCTTTTTAAGAAAGCCGGGCCGGAAAAGGCGCTTCAAGGCGCGGCCCGAGTTGTCCGGCCCCATGGAGAAAAAAAAGCTGGCCCTCAGGTTCAAGCGCGAGAGAATCTCCAAAAGCCGGGGCACGCCGTCCAGAAGCCCGACCTTGGTGTCCACGTCCACCTTGAGCACCAAGCGGGTCGGATTTGGGCTGACTATAGGCATGGCGCAATAAACGGGCTCCTAGCCCTTGGTCTCCCGCACAATGAATCTCGGACGCTGGCGCACTTCGCGGTAGATGCGGCCCACATATTCGCCGATAAGCCCCACGCCCAGGATCTGCAGACCCACGAACACGAAGAGTATGGCGAACAGGGTGAACAGGCCTTCCACCTCGGGCCCCACGATGAGCCGGCGAATAAACAATAGCAGGCCGAAAGCCAAGCCCACCAGCGCCACCAGGCTGCCCAGGAGGCTGACCAACTGGATGGGCAGCACCGAGAAACCGGTCATGAGGTCGAAGTTCAGGCGGATGAGACGCATGAAGCCGTACTTGGAGGTGCCGCCCTGGCGCTCCGAATGCTTGACCGGAATCTCCACCACGTCACGGGCGAAGGTGTTGGCCAGGGCCGGGATGAAGCTGGAGGTCTCCTGACAGGCGTTCATGGCGTCCACCACGTCGCGGCGATAGGTCCTCAGCATGCAGCCGTAGTCCTTCAGGTCCACGCCCACCACCTTACTGGTGATGCGGTTCACCACGTAGGAAGGCATTTTCCTGAGCCAGGAATCCTGGCGCGACTGACGCCAGCCTCCCACCACATCATAGCCTTCCTCCAACTTGGCCACCAGCTTGGGTATTTCCTCGGGCGGGTTCTGCAGGTCGGCGTCCAGGGTGGCCACCACCTCGCCGCGCACCCGCTCGAACCCGGCGAACACCGCCATGTGCTGGCCGTAGTTGCGGTTGAAACGCACCAGGCGCACCCGCTGCGGGTCCTGCTGGTGCAGGCGTCCCAAAATATCCCAAGAGTGGTCGCGGGAACCGTCGTCGGTGTAGATGACCTCCCAGGAGTAACCGGCCTTGTCCAAAGTCGTGGCCAGACGGGCGTGCAGTTCCAGCAGGTTCTCCTCTTCGTTGAACACTGGAATAACCACGGACAGGTAGGGTTGTTGCGCGGCTTCCATCACCACCTCCGAAACTGGTGCGCCGGAATGTAAAAACTCTCGCGGGCTAAAATATCGCAGGAAAGCACGGGGAAAGCAAGCCGAGTCGGCTTTTAAAACCCGCCGGAGACCTACTTGGGCCGGTTGGAAAACAGGGTCTTGTCTCCAAGCCTATCCCATTCAAAGAGCAATACGCCCGGCACGTTTTTGGTCTTTTGCTTGAGCTTTTGGAAGGCTTGGGTTTCCGCCAAGGCGATGACCCGCTCCTTGGGCCTTTGTAAAAGCAGCACGAAGGATGGATCGTCCGGCAGGAACCAGCGCCGGGCCTCCTTGCCGGGCGCATGGCGGCGGCCGTAATCCAGCT
>CAZDRW010000201.1:0-325 GCA_964507555.1 uncultured Desulfarculaceae bacterium | reverse complement strand
CCCCAATTGTGCACCACCACCACCCGGCGGCCGCTGTAAAACGGCATGCCATGGAAATAATCGTTATAGGAAACAAGATAGTCCGCCGGCGTCAGTACCTTCTTGAGGGGTGCTATCAAGCCTTCAACCGACCGGTAGTCATTGAGCCGGGGGGCGGCCAAGGCGGCGCAAGCCGCCAAGAGCACGAAAACCAAGAGCGGCGAGACCAAGGCGCTCCACAGGCGGGACCGCAGGACAAAGATCAAGACGGCGGCCGCCGAGGCCAAGATGGGAGCCAAAAGCGGCAGCAGGCCGGCCTGCTCATAGCTGATATCAGGGCTCAACG
>CAZDRW010000200.1:0-6506 GCA_964507555.1 uncultured Desulfarculaceae bacterium | reverse complement strand
CCGGGTGAAAAAGATCATCTATGGCTCCGAACGCACCAGCGACGCCATGCGAAGCCGCATCATCGAAGGCCTGGGCGGGGTCGAGCTTTTCGACATCCCCGGCATGACCGAGCTCTATGGTCCGGGCACGGGCTTGGAGTGCAGTGCGCACCAAGGCATCCACTACTGGGCCGACTACTTCATCCTGGAGATACTGGATCCGCTGACCTTGGAGCCGGTGGAGCCCGGCGAGCTCGGCGAAATGGTGGTCACCACCTTGTGCAAGGAAGCGGCGCCCTTGATCCGCTATCGCACCCGCGACCTCACCAAGCTCATACCCGAGCCTTGTTCGTGCGGTTGCATATTGCCCCGCCATGACCGTATCCTGGGGCGTAGCGACGACATGATTATTTTCCGGGCGGTCAATATCTATCCGGGACAAATCGATCACGTGCTCAGCCACAGCAAGGGCATCGGCAGCGAATATCAAATCATCATGGACCGCGGCGATGACGGCAAGGATTACATGACCGTGAAAGTGGAGCGGGCCGAGCATGCCATGCCGGAGGTTGATGCTGAAACGGCCAAGACCATTGCCAAGAGCATCAAAGCCGCGGTTTTGGTGAGCCCCCAGGTCGAGCTGGTTGGTTATGGAACCCTGCCCCGCAGCGACCGCAAGTCAAAACGGGTTTTTGACAATCGTTTCGAGTAGGCGCCAGGGAGGCCGCCTGAGGAACCGCACCGTTAATTGGGATATGCGGTCGCTAAACTTCAGGCTGCGGCGCCATAGGGTTGGTTGCAGAATGCGGTCGGATTTGTCAACAAGCGTTTTCATCAGATTAGCCGCCTCAACCATCTCGGGTTAATCAATCCCCCTCCTTGCCGATGGCATCGGCGCGGCGGGGAATTGCCGGATTTGACAGCGTTTAGTTAACAAAACCAGTCAACCCAACCCATGTTTAAGGAGGAGAGGGATATGAAGTTTAAATCCTGGTTGATGCTGGCAGCCCTGTTGGGCGCAGCGGTGCTCTGTTTGGGAGGATTCAGCGCACCGGCCCAGGCAGCGGCCACCATTGAACTCAGCTACGCCAATTTCCCGCCACCGGGAACCTTCCCCCATGTGCAAATGGAGCGCTGGGTGAAAGAGGTCGAGAAACGGACCAAAGGCAAGGTCAAGATCAAGATGTTCCCCGGCGGCTCGCTATTGAATGGCAAGAACATGGTCGACGGTGTGATCAACGGCCAGGCGGACATAGGCTGCACCTGCACTGCCTATCAGCCCGGCCGCTTTATCATCCTGAACGCTACTGCGCTTCCGGTGGGCATTTCCAGCGGCTTGGTGGGAAGCAAGGTCTTGATGGACCTGTATCTGAAGTATAAGCCCAAGTCCCTAGCTAAGGTTAAGGTGCTCACTGCGTTCACCACCAGCCCGGCCAACATCATGTCCAAAGAGGGATTCCCCACCTTGGCTTCGCTTAAGGGTAAGAGCCTGCGCGCCTCCGGCGGCGCGGCCCAGATCCTAAAAGCCTGGGGCGCCAACCAGGTTGGCATGCCCATGCCGGCCACGCCGGAAGCTTTGCAAAAAGGCGTGGTGCAGGGACTCTTTTCCTCGGTCGAGGTCATGAAGGACTTCAAGTTCGCCGAGTATTGCCGTTTCGTCACCATGACCAACACCGGCATCTATCCCTTTATCGTGGTCATGAACATGGACAAGTGGAACAAGCTGCCCAAGGACGTGCAGAAGGTCATGGACGGCCTGTTCCGCGAACAGGGCGAATGGACCGGCAAGTACGTGGACGACCATGCCAAGGAGGCCTTGGACTGGTCGGTTAAGACCTACAAGGTCAAGATCTACACGCTGTCGCCCGCGGAGAAGGCAAAGTTCGATGCTCCGCTGCAGCCCATTGTGGACGGGTGGATCAAGAAGGTCAGCGCCAAGGGCGTTAATGGCAAGGCCATCGTGGCCGACATCAAGGCCTTGGTAAAGAAGAACTCCAAGTAGTGCACGACTGACACCCGGCTTGGACCCCGGCCCCTAACCGGGTCGGGGCCAAGCCAAATCAGGCCTGCCCGCTATTAGGGATTGCCAGCCGAAATAGGCAGGTTCCGGCTTACACAAATGGCCCAGGAGGGCTGCAATGCAAATATTAGCTAGCGTAGCGCGCTTCTTGGATGGAGTCCTGGCCTTTGTGTCAGGGGTGGCCTTGGTGAGCATGGTTCTGCTCACCTGCGGAAATATTTTCATGCGTTGGGTTTGGCTTCCCATCAGCGGCACCTATGAGTTGCTGGGCTTTTTCGGAGCTATCGCCGCCACCTTTGCCTTGGGCTACACCCAACGCTATCGCATGCATATAGCAGTCACGGTTTTGGTGGACCGTTTTACCAGTAAAACCAAAACCGCGCTTACTGTGTTGAACGACTTGTTGTGCATGATCTTCTTCGTCTTGGCCGGTTGGCAGACAATCCTGATGTCCAACAACTATGTCAGAGCCGGCGAAGTCAGCGAAACCTTGCAAATTATTTTTTATCCCTTTACCTATGCCACCGCCCTGGGCTGCCTGGTGCTGGCCCTAGTCTTCCTCAACCAAGCTCTGCAAACCATCTTCGCGAAACAGGAGGCCTAGCCATGGACGGAACCCTAGTCGGCATCCTTGGCATCATTATTCTAATGGCAGTCCTGTTCTTCTTGGGCACGCCGGTGGGCTTTGCCATGGCCATTGTGGGGTTTGCGGGTTATTGCTATATGATCAATGTCCATGCCGGCTTGGCCATGTTGGGCAATGAACTGTGGACCACCTTTATTAAAGAAGGCCTGACCGTCATTCCCTTATTTATCTTAATGGGCCAAATTGCTTTTCATTCAGGAGTAAATAAAAAGCTCTATCGCACTGCACACTGCTGGGTGGGGCACATTCGGGGCGGCATAGCCATGGCCACAGTTCTGGCCTGCGCGGCGTTTGCCGCCATCTGCGGCTCCAACGCCGCCACTGCCGCCACCATGACCACCGTGGCCCTACCCGAGATGAACAAATACAAATACGAGCCCATGCTCAGCACCAGCGCCATTGCCGCCGGCTCCACCTTGGGCGTGGTTATCCCGCCCAGTGTGGTGCTCATTGTTATCGGTCTCAACACTCACCAATCTATTCCCGATCTTTTCTATGGAGGCATCACCGCGGGCATCATTTTAGCCCTGGCCTTGGCCGTGACTGTATATCTATTATGCCTTAAACGCCCTGCCTGGGGGCCGGTTGGCGAAAGCTACACCTGGGGCCAGCGCTTCAGGTCACTGCCCGGCGCCATAGACATGGTCATTTTGTTCGGACTTGTCATGTGGGGGCTATATGAGGGCTGGTTCACTCCTTCCGAGGCTGGCGCGTTTGGCTCCTTTTGCGCATTGCTGCTAAGCGTCATACAGAGACGGCTCAGCTGGAAAGGGCTTATCACCTCCATTATGGAGACCATACGCATCTCCTGCATGGTGATAGTCATTGTGGCTGGCGCGGTGATTTTCGGCAAATTCCTGGCTGTGACCCGCATTCCTTTTGATATAGCCGACTGGGTGGCCAACCTGCCTATACCGGGCATGGCCATCATCATGGTCATCTTTGGGATCTACATCATCGGCGGCGCGGTGATGGACGCGTTGGCCCTGCTCTTGATCACCCTGCCTATTTTCTTTCCGGTGGCCGATAAGTTGGGCTACGACCCCATCTGGTTCGGGGTGACCATCACGGTAGTGACCACCTTGGGCGCCATAACCCCGCCGGTGGGAGCCACAACCTATGTGGTTGCCGGCATGGCGCCGGAAGTGCCTATGCAGAAAATTTTCAAGGGCGTCATGTTCTTCCTGCCAGCTTACATCATCACGATATTGATCTTAACGATCTTCCCCTGGTTGGTTACCGATCCATTCAAATACCTCAAATTCCTATTTTGATAAAACAATCGGAGGCAATCACAACTAGCCATGAAAGACTACGACTACCACCTGCCCACCAGCATGGCAGAGGCCCTGCGCATCAAGGCCGGCTATGGCGGTAAGGCCCGCTTCGTGGCTGGAGGCACCGATGTAATGGTGCTGAAGCGGGCTGGCCGCCTGGATTTCCAGGCCTTGGTCAGCTTGCGCCGGGTGCCTGAGGTTACTGGGATCCACGAGAAGGCCGGCAGCATCCTTATCGGCGGCGGCGTTACCTTGACCCAACTCATGCAATCCGAGTTGGTCCGCCACAGCCTGCCTAGCCTGCACGACGCGGTTTCGGTTATGGGCTGCACCCAAATGCGCAACCTGGCCACCATGGGCGGCAACGTGATGAGCGCAGTTTCCAGCGGCGACACCATCCCGCCGCTCATGACTCTGGATGCCCAGTGCCGCCTGGCTTCCGCCGGCGGCCAGCGCACCGTGCCTCTTTGCGACTTTTTCCCCGGGCCCCGCCACACCAAGGCCCGCGAGGACGAAGTGCTGGTGGGCTTGGAACTGCCCAAGCCCGCGCCTAGTTGCGGCATGGCCTTTCTTAAGCTGGGCCGCCGGGCGGCCTTGGATTTAGCCGTGGTAAGCATCGCCATCCTGTTGGAGCTTGAGCCTGGTGGTGGGTGTATCGCCAAAGCTCGAGCCGCCGCCGGCGCGGTGGGACCCACGCCCATCAGGCTTTATGCTGCGGAAAGGGCGCTCATCGGCGCCGCCCCCGGCGAAGAAGCCTTTGCCAGCGCGGCCCAGGCGGCGCTGGAGGAGTCCTCGCCTTGGGATGATGTGCGGGCCAGCCGCTGGTACCGTGAAGAGATGATCAAAGTGGTGTTCCCACGGGTGGCTTGGACCGCCCTGGAAAGAGCCGGAGCGGGAGGCCGCTCATGAAAAGACAAATCGATTTTTCGCTTAACGGCCACCCGGTCACTGCCGAGATCAATCCCAGCCAAAGCCTGCTCTCCCTTCTGCGCGATGAGTTCGAACTTACCGGCGCCAAGGAAGGATGCGGCGAGGGCGAGTGCGGCGCCTGCACGGTACTTGTGGACGGCCTCGCCATAAACTCCTGCATATTCCCCGCCATCGAAGTCTCCGGCTGCCGGGTGGAGACCGTGGAGGGGCTGGCCACGGCTGACGGAGCCTTGCATCCGCTGCAGCAGGCCTTTGTGGAATACGGCGCGGTGCAGTGCGGCTTTTGCACCCCCGGCATGGTCATGAGCGCCAAGGCGCTTCTGGACGGCGCTACCTCACCTGACGAGGATGCGATCAGAACCGCCATCGAAGGCAATCTCTGCCGTTGCACTGGTTACAAGCAAATTGTAGACGCCATCCAGGCCGCCGCGGAGAAGATGCGATGAGCGAACTCCTGTATGTCGGCAAACGCATCCCCCGTTCCGACGGCGCCAAAAAAGCCACCGGGCGGGCGATATACATCAACGATCTCAAAAGACCGGGCATGCTGTATGGCGCTATCCTTTATTCGCAGCACCCGCATGCCATCATCAAAAGCATCGACCTGAGCCGAGCCAAGGCGCTGCCCGGGGTGCGCGCGGTCATCACCGCCGACGACGTGCCGGATATCCCCATCGGCTTTATCAAGGACAACCGGCCGTTAAAAAAAGGCAAGGTGCGTTCCATGCGCGACGAGATCGCCGCCGTGGCCGCCATAGACCCTGACATCGCAGCCGAGGCCTTGACGTTGATCGATGTTGAATACGAGCCCCTGCCCGCGGTGTTTACGCCGGAAGAGGCTTTGGCCGAAGGCGCCCCGCTGATCCATGAAAAAGACGCCAAGGGCCGCCCGCTAAGCGACAACAAATTAAAGCTTCCTTGGAAGTTGGTCTGCGGCGATGTGGAAGAGGGCAAGGCCCGCTCCAAGTACGTGGTGGAGCACGAGTTCCGCACCACCTTTGTCAGCCATTGTTGCCTGGGCACCAGCGGAGTGGTCGCCGAGTTCGATCCGGACAAGAACCTCACCATGTACTCCATCACCCAAATTCCCTATTTGGCCCAGGGCGACTATCTGGAAGCCCTCAAGGCCTTGGGATTGGGCCGCAGCAAGGTCAGAGTGCTTTGCCAGACCATTGGCGGCGGCTTCGGCTCCAAGCTGGACACCCATTGCTACGAGTTCATCGCCATCCTCTTGGCCTATGCCACTGGCAAGCCGGTGAAGATGCAGTTTTCCCGCGAGGAGGAGTTCCTGGCCCAGGCCACCCGCCAGCCCACCATCACCACCATCAGCCATGGCTGCGACGTGAGAGGCCGCCTCACCTTCCGCCAGGTGAAGATGCTCTTGGATAACGGCGCCTACACCAGTTGGGGCGCCACCACGCCCAGCGTCATGATGGTGCCGGTGAGCAGCCTCTACCGGGTGCCCAACGTGCTGTACGAAGCCGAGATCGCCTACACCAACAACCTCTACTCCCAGGCCTTCCGCGGCTACGGCAACCCCCAGGCCACCTTTGCGGTGGAATCGTCCATGGACCAGTTGGCCGAGGCGGCGGGCATCGATCCGGTTGAGCTGAGGCTGATAAATGCCAATCAGCCGGGCGAAACCACGCCCCAG
>CAZDRW010000199.1:1126-6529 GCA_964507555.1 uncultured Desulfarculaceae bacterium | reverse complement strand
CGAGAAAAAGGGGCGGGATGTCTCGGTGGAGGAGATCGCCACCGCCGCCAACGTGAGTGTGCCGGTGACATATCAGTTCGTCAAAAAGCCGGCCGACATAATGCTGCTCATCGTGGAGGACTGGGAGCGGGATTTCATGGAGCGGGTGTCGCCCGTGGTGAAGGATGCCAACCTGGCGCCCGTGAAAAAGCTCAGTCAAGCCGTGGCCCATTATTATAAGGTAGTGGACCAGCAACGCTCCAAGGTGATGATGCTTTACCGCGGCTCCAGGCGTTTGGATGACGGGGGACGCCGCAGAATCATGGCGTTGGAGATCGAGGCGGTGGAGGTGTTCAAGGGCATTCTGGAAGAGGGCATGAAAGCCGGGGCCTTCAAGATGGCCGACACCAGCCTGACCGCCTACAATATAGTGATGCTGGGCCACATGTGGTCCTTGAAGGCGTGGCATTTCAAGAGGCTGGCCATGGACATCGATGATTACATAGACGCTCAGCTCGAAAACATACTTCCCATGGTCAAGGCATAGCTTGGCGATCTACGGCAATATTCTGTGCGCGCTGGATTTTTCGCCCCACGCGGATGCGGCCTTCCAGGCCGCTCTGGAGTTGGCCCGTGAGGAAGGCGCGAATTTGTGCCTGCTGCATGTTTATGTGCCGGGCACGCCGCTGATACCTGGCGAGAAACCGTCTAACGCCAAAAATCTGAGCGACCAGGACCTGGCCGCCCGCCTCAGGGCCTATATAGAAGATGAATACCTGCCCAAGGCCGAGGGCGTGCCGTGCCAGGTGGTGCTTAGGCGAGGGCATCCCAGCGTCGAGATCCTGGCCCAAATGGATGATAGCCCGGCGCACCTGGTGGTGGTTGGTGCGCAAGGTCTTAGCGGCATGGGTCTGGTGATTCTGGGTTCGGTGGCAGAGCGCGTGGCGCGCAAGGCCAATTGCGACTGTCTGTTGGTGCGGCCGGCGGTGTCCCCTTAAAGCACTGGTCAGGAGTTTGACAAGGTGGCCCGCCGGGGCTAGAATCTTGATTATTCATTTGCAGCTATGACTTAGGAGGCTTCCCATGTGCGATTGCTGCGGCAAGGGACATACCCATGTTCACGGTATTGATCATGACCACGATCATGACCACGATCATGACCACGACCATGATCATGGCCATGAGCACCATCACCACCATGGCCCGGTGATCACCGTGATCGAGGCCGCCCCTAAACCGGCCGCCAAGACCGCAACCGACTAAACGGCGCGGACTGCCGGGGCGTTCGATCTCCGGCCCGGACGCTCATTTGACTAAGCCGTTAAGAAGAATTGCTAGCCCCTCGGGGATCCTGGTGGGTTCCTTTGGGGTGCTGATTATTTTAGGCACAGGATTACTATATCTGCCGGTGATGCAGGCCGGTCCGCAGGTTGCTCTGCTGGATTGCTTTTTCACCGCCACCAGCGCGGTATGCGTCACCGGCCTGATCACGGTGGACACGCCGGCGGCTTGGTCCGGCTGGGGCCAGGCTCTTATCTGCCTTTTATTTCAGTTGGGCGGTCTCGGCATCATGACCTTTTCGGTGGGCATGCTGCACTTGGCTGGACGGAAACCCGGCCTCGCCAGCCATATGGCGCTTTCCGATTCCTTGGGCATGGCGCCGGCCGGCGAGATGGGGCGGCTCACCAAGAACATCATTCTATATACGTTTCTTTTGGAGGCCGCAGGCGCGGTGGTGTTGACTATGCGCTTTGCCGGCCAGGTCCCCTGGAATCAGGCCGCAGCCTTGGGCGTGTTCCATGCGGTGAGCGCCTTTTGCAATGCCGGGTTCTCGCTGTACTCCAACAGCCTGGAGTCCTATGCCTGCGATCCGGTAGTCAACCTAACCGTTATGGGGCTCATCGTCTTGGGCGGCCTAGGTTTTTTGGTCCTGCGCGAGTTGACAGAAAGATTCCGCCGCTCCGGCCACTGCCGCCCGCGCCGCTTGAGCCTGCACACCCGCTTGGTACTCACCACCTCCGGCGTGCTGGTTGTAGGAGGGGCGGCGGCGCTGTGGGCTCTTGAGACTTGGACGGGTGGTGATCCCGGGTTCGATTTGTGGCCCGCGCTGTTCACTTCTGTAACCGCTCGCACCGCTGGCTTTGACACCCTGGCCATGAACAAGCTTTCCAACGCCTCGCTGTTAGTGGTGATCGCCTTCATGTTTGTTGGCGCTTCACCGGGCTCCACCGGCGGTGGGGTGAAAACTACTGCCCTGGCCACCCTTTTTGCTGTGGCCCGCACCAGGCTGCGGGGACTGGGCGGAGCCAATTTATACCAACGCAGCATATCGGACAAACAGGTGGGTGAGGCGCTCACCCTTATACTCTGCTCAATGCTGGTGGTCATGCTGGGGGTTGTCTTATTGACCGTCCTGGAAGGCGAGGGCGTGGTGCAGGGTCACGCACGGGCCAATGTTTTAGCCCATATTTTTGAGGCGGTGAGCGCCTTCGGCACTGTGGGACTCAGCATGGGGGTGACGCCCTTCTTGAGTGCGGGGGGCAAACTGGTTTTGATCGTGCTAATGTTCGTGGGCCGCTTGGGCCCGCTCACCTTTATCTACGCGCTTGTCAGGCGAGCGCGGGCGCCCAAACTTGAGCCAGCCAGTGAGCGGATCATGCTGGGTTAGAAAGGGGAGGTCCCATGCATATAGGCGTTATAGGATTGGGGAACTTTGGCTCCGCCTTGGCCCGGCGGCTCTTTGAACTGGGCCACCATGTCACGGTGCTGGATATCAAATCCAAGGCCCTGGCCGCAGTGCAGGACTATACGGACCAGGCGGTATCCGCCGACGCCACCGACCGATCGGTGCTGGAGGAAATGGGCTTGGGCCTGGCCGACGCCGCGGTGGTGAGCCTGGGCGACAACATGGCCGCCTCCATCCTGGCGACCCTGCATTTGAAAGAAATGAAGGTCAAACGCATCATAGCCAAGGCCATCAGCCCGGAGCACGAGAAGATCATGAAACGGGTGGGCGCCACGGAGGTGGTCTTCCCGGAACGCGATGCAGCCGAGCGCCTGGCCACCTCTTTGGTCCATCCAAACCTTTTGGACTACCTGCCCCTGGGTGGCGAGTTCTCTGTGGCCGAGGTGGCGCCCATCTCCGGGTGGGTGGGCAAAACCCTGGTGGAGGTGGCCCTTAGGAGCAAGTACAATGTTAATGTGATCGCCATCCGCGAACTGGTTCCCGAGCGCATGACCGTACTGATAAGGCCCGACTACAAAATCAAGGACTCCGACGTGCTGGTGGTGCTGGGCCGGCAGGAGGACGTTCAAAAATTGCCCACGGTCAAATGAACCCCGCTTCTATCCGCGCCCGCATATTCATCCTCGAACTTACCGTCTTTGTCTCTATGTTGGGCGTGGGCATCATCGTGCCCTTTTTGCCGCTCTACGCCCGCGAGATGGGGGCTTCCGCCTTTGTCATGGGCGCGATCTTCAGCTCGTTCAGCTTGGCGCGGGGCTTGACCATGCCCTATGTGGGAGCGCTCTCCGACCGGCGCGGCCGCAAAGTTTTCATCATCATCGGCCTGTTGGGTTACGCCCTCTTGGCACTGGCCCTTATCTGGGCGGCCTCACCCTGGGAGCTGGTTTTGAACCGGGTGCTGCAAGGCGTTTTCGCGGCCATGGTGCTGCCGGTGTCCATGGCGCTGGTGGCCGATCTCACCCCCAGCGGCCATGAAGGCGCCATATTCCGTGGCTTCAACACTAATTTTCTTTTGGGGTTCGCCGTGGGGCCCTTGGTCGGGGGAATCACTTACGACACCCTGGGCTTAAATTCCAACTTCCTGCTCATGTCCGGGCTCAGCCTGCTCAGCCTCTTCATGGTGCTTTTCATGGTGCGCGAGCCCAAGCAGGTGAAGCGGGCCAAAGGCAAGGGCGGCTGGGCCGAGCAGTTCGCCCTGTTAAAGGACCGTCCCTTGCTTTCGGTTTTTCTGGCCCGGGCCTTAAGCGCCCTAGGCATGGGCTGCTTTGTGGCCTTTTTGCCGGTGCTCACCGCGGAGAGGGGCCTTTCCAACACAGAATTGGGCTGGCTGTTGGCGGTAAACGTGCTGGTGATGACGGGGCTACAAAAGCCCTGCGGCTGGCTGGCCGACCGCTGGTCACGCATCGGCTTGGCGGCTATGGGGCTATTGCTTTCCGGCACCTGCAAAGGTTTGCTGCCCCTGCCCGGCGATTTCAAAGGCCTCATGGCGCTTTGCATACTGGAGGGGGTGGCAGCGGGCTTGGCCTTGCCGGCCTTGACCGCGCTAGCCGTGAGCCACGGACGCCGAATGGGCGCGGGTATGGGAGTCACCATGGGCAGCTTTGGCATGGCCATGAGCCTGGGAGTTTCAGTGGGGCCTTTGGGCGCGGGACTTTTAGCTGATTGGCTGGGCATCGCCAGCGCCTTCTACCTGGCCGGCAGCGCCACTATAATCGGTGCGGCCTGCCTGTTTCTGCCCGATAAACCCGGCGAGCCGGTGGGGCCGCCTATCGCGCGGCATTTGGACTAAAGCCGCCCCGCCTTGCTCGGCTTGACTTACCCCACCAGCGCGGGTACATTCATTTCTTACCGCAACCATCCTGGGCCTTTACGCCCGGCGGAAAAGGGACGCCATGCAGTTTGAGACCGTCATCGGGCTGGAAGTGCACGCCCAGCTTCTGACCGACACCAAGATATTCTGCGGATGCTCCACCAGCTTCGGAGCGCCGCCCAATACTCACGTGTGCCCGGTGTGCCTGGGCATGCCCGGTGTGCTGCCGGTTCTCAATAAGAAGGTGGTGGATTTCACCATCCGCGCCGCCTTGGCCACGGGCTGCGCCGTGGCCGAAAGAAGCGTGTGGGCGCGCAAGAATTATTTCTATCCGGATCTGCCCAAGAACTATCAGATCAGCCAGTACGAGCTGCCAATCGCCGAGCACGGGCATTTGGACATAGAGGTGGACGGGGTGCCAAAGCGGGTTGGCATAACCCGCATTCACATGGAGGAAGACGCGGGCAAGCTGGTGCACGATCCCGCCGCCCCGCTGAGCTACGTGGACTACAACCGCACCGGCGTGCCGCTCATGGAGATCGTGAGCGAGCCAGATATGCGGACTCCCGAGGAGGCCGCCGCCTACCTAAAGGCGCTTAGAGACATACTGGTCTATTTGGAGATCTGCGACGGTAACATGGAGGAAGGCTCCTTCCGCTGCGACGCCAATATATCACTCAGGCCCGCGGGCCAGAAGGAGCTGGGGATCAAGACCGAGCTCAAGAACATGAACTCCTTCCGCAATGTGGCCCGGGCCTTGGAATTTGAGATCCTACGTCAGCAGTCCCTTCTGGAAGAAGGAAAGTCTGTGATTCAGGAGACACGGCTGTGGGATGAGAACGCCCAGCAAACGCGCTCCATGCGCTCC
>CAZDRW010000199.1:0-1116 GCA_964507555.1 uncultured Desulfarculaceae bacterium | reverse complement strand
AGACTGTTTCCATGCGCGGCAAGGAAGAGGCCCACGACTACCGCTACTTCCCCGACCCGGACCTGCTGCCCCTGGTGGTGGATCAGGCTTGGGTTGATAGGACGCGGGAGAGGCTTCCCGAACTGCCCCAGGCCAAGCGGGAGCGGTTTGTAGCCGATTATGGCCTAACTGATTATGACGCCGGTGTGCTCACCGCCTCCAAGCCGGTAGCCCAGTATTTTGAGGACGCCGTGGCCGCCGGAGCCGAGGCCAAGGCGGCCAGCAACTGGATCACTAGCGATATGATGGGAGCGCTGAACGCCGACGGGCTGGAGATCAAAGACGCCAAGATCAAGCCGGCCGCTTTGGCCGAGCTTATCAAGCTAGTAGGTGAAGGCACCCTTTCCAGCAAGCAGGCCAAGGAAGTTTTCGGCCATATGTTTGCCAGCGGCAAAACGGCCGCGGTCATTGTGGAGGAAAAGGACCTCAGGCAGGTGTCCGACGTCGGCCAGTTGGAGGGCGTGCTGCAGGAGATATTCGAGGCCAATCCAAGCGAGGTGGCCGAGTTCAAGGCGGGCAAGGAGAAGCTCATTGGCTTCTTCGTGGGCCAGGTCATGCAAAAGACCAAGGGCCAGGCCAACCCCAAACTGGTCAATGAGCTGGTCAGGAAGATGCTGAAAGCTTAAAAAATGATAGCCACGCTTTATTGGAAAAAAGACGCGGTGATGATCCTGGATCAGCGCAAGCTGCCGGGGCGCACCGTGTACATACCATGCCGGGACATGCGGCGGGTGATCTACTGCATCCAGACCCTGGCCACCCGGGGCGCGCCAGCCATCGGCGTGGCTGCGGCTATGGGCCTGGCCTTGGCCGCCCGGGCCATTCGGGTAAAAGACGCGGCCAAGTTTCGGGCTCGATTCCGCGAGCGGGCCGAGGTCATGCGGGCCGCGCGGCCCACGGCGGTTAACCTGAGTTGGGCGGTGGATCGCTGCTTGGCGCTCATGGAGGTAGGGCCGGACCAGGTGGAAACCTTGCAGGCCATGCTGAAGCGCGAGAGCCAGATCATGCTGGACGAGGACGTGGCCATCAACCGGGCCATGGGCAGGCACGGCGCGGCCTTGGTGCCGAATGGCGCCA
>CAZDRW010000198.1:1609-6562 GCA_964507555.1 uncultured Desulfarculaceae bacterium | reverse complement strand
CGGTGACCGACATCCAGCCGGTCTCGGCCTGCATCAGAAAATCATAGCCCGGCCAGGTCTTGCGCTCATTGTCCCGGCCATAACCGGAAAGGTGGGTGCACACGATCTGGGGATTGTGGGCCTTGAGGTCCTGGTGGGTGATGCCCAAGGACTCGGCCTTGCTGCCCCGCAGGTTGTCTATCACCGCATGGGCGGTCTTGACCAGCCGGTAGAAGAC
Organism: uncultured Desulfarculaceae bacterium; assembly: GCA_964507555.1. Classification (GTDB taxonomy): domain Bacteria; phylum Desulfobacterota; class Desulfarculia; order Desulfarculales; family Desulfarculaceae; genus Desulfocarbo. The sequence continues at coordinate 6,345 of CAZDRW010000198.1, read as the reverse complement.
CTGCTTGCCCTCCTCCTCCCGCAGATCAAGCACCAGGCTCTTCTTGTTGTGCAGGCAGAAAGCGTTGCCCTCGTTGTCCAGCTTATCCTTGTCCAAATACAAGGCGCCCATGGTGCGCAAGGGGTTGCCACCCTGACGGGGGTCTTCGATGTTGATCACCTCCGCCCCCAGCATGGCCAGAAGCTCGCCGTGAAAAGCGCCGGAACCCCAGGTCTCCAAAGAAAGCACCCGAATGCCTTGTAAAGGTCTCATGTTCTCTCCCGCCGCCACCCTGGACGCACTGGCCTTTGCTTGGTTTAAAAATCAGGACCGCGCCCCGTGGCCCTTAGTGCGGCCGCAAGGAGCACTGATATCATTTCCCTTAACTTGGCTCACCGCTTCGGGGAGGGCGTTCATCTTGGTTTTTTCTTGTCATTGTGCGCTGAAGGCAGGGCAGACAATACAGTTCACGAACTCTCAGGCAAAATAAGCCCATTCCCTTCATTGGGTCAATTAAAAACGGGCTCCCGGCCTGGGTGCGGCGCTTGCGCTGCGACTGCCCTGGAGCTATGCTTTTGCAACATGCAGCCTAAAGCCCGCGCCGAATTCAACCAGCCGTGAGGGACGCCGCCATGCGCATAATAATCGGGAGCCTCAATTTCCCCGCCATCGTGCCGATCCTGAGCGGCCTTTTGCCCGCTGACGATATCGCCCCCTGCCCCGTGGACCGCCTGGCGGCCGAAGTACGCAGAGCCGAGGTGCTCATCCCCACCATGGCCCTCATCGGCCGCGAGATCATCGCCGGCTCCTCGCTGGGGCTCATCCAGCAATGGGGGGTCGGCCTGGAGGGCGTGGATTTGCTGGCGGCGGCCGAAGCCGGCATCGCGGTCTGCAACGTGCCCGCCGACGAGACCCCGGGCAACGCGCTCTCCACCGCCGAGCAGGCGCTTTTCCTGATGATGGCCGTGGCCCGGCGCTTCAACCTATCCCGGGGGCATTTGGCGCAAGGCCCCTGGGGCGCTCCCTTGGGCCGGGCCCTTTTCGGCCAGGAGGCCCTGATCGTGGGCTTGGGCGCGGTGGGCCGGGCCCTGGCCGCCAGGCTAGGGGGCCTGGCCATGCGGGTGAGCGCAATAAAGGCCCACCCCGACCCGGCCCTGGTCCGGGAATTGGGCCTTGAAGCCCTGGGCGGACCGGACGATCTCATGGACATGCTGGGACGGGCCGACTTCGTGGTGTCCTGCCTCACGGCCACGCCGCAGACCCTGGGCCTCTTTAACGCGGCGGCTTTTGCCGCCATGAAGCCCGGCGCCATCTTCGTGAACGTGGGCCGGGGCAAGGTGGTAAACGAGCCCGACCTCTTGTCCGCCCTGGAGGGCGGGCATTTGAGCGGGGCCGGGCTGGATGTCTTCGCCTCCGAGCCGGTGGACCCCGCCAACCCCCTGCTGGGGCACCCGGGCGTGGTGGCCATGCCTCACACCGGCGGCGTCACCGAGCAATCCTTCCGCGAGATAGGCGGCCAGGTGGCGGCCAACATCGAGCGCCTCCGCGCCGGGCGTCCCCTCCGGCATCAAGTCAAGCCCGTCTAGGTCCAACTAGGATAGGAGCGCCCGCCCACCGGCGCTTCGATTTCAATTCTTCAAGGAACGCCGGTCTGCCATGATCACTTCCAGAAGATCCTTGGCCTCTTGCCTATAAAGCTGGATGCGCGAAACATCCGGCTCCCCGGCCACCTTTTGCATAAGCAAGCCGTCGCGGTCAAACCATTGGGGCAAAATGCCGCCCAAGAAGAAGCCGGCCTGGCGGACCGACTCCACGGCAAAGGAGCATCCCGGCCGCCACAGGGGCAGCACTATCTGGTAGACGTGGCGGTCCGGGTACTTGCTTTCCAGGTCCGCCAAGTGCCCGGCAAAATCACGGCCCGGCTCTTCCACGGTAATTCTAACCGGGCCGGCGTCGCCCATGGCCTGCAGCGTAAACACGGTCCGCTCCCCGGCCGGGCGGTCCTCCAAAAGTTCGCGGTCCAGGCCCCATGTCGCGTACATGGAGCGCAAGAAGTCGGCATAGCTATGCGGCAAGTAAACCGCGTGTGGCCTGTCATGATGGATAAGGACTCCATCCAGCAGAGAGACACGTCCTTCTTGAATGCCTCCATGGCTTTCCGATTTGGCCGGCATGGCCTCCAGCTCCAAGGCACAGGAGAAGGCGCCGAAGTGTTTGACCATTTTTTGGGTGATAATGTGATTGCATACGCTTTGCCCGAAAATTACATCCAGGCCAAGACGCTCTGGCGGCTGCAAATTTATTTTGCGGGCCATGCGCATCGCCAGGCTGGTGTTGCGGTAGGCGGGGTGCACGATCCAGGAGCCGGCCTCCATAATACGGCGGCCGGGCGGGTTTCTGAAGAGCGCATACAGGCCCATCACATCGCCGTTTTCCGTTCTCCCCACCACCTGATGCAGATCAGGCCCCGCGTTGAGGCGCGTCAGTTCCTCGGGGTCATAGACATAATCAATGGGGAACTTCTCCCCATATACGGTGTAATAGAGCCGGGCCACGCCCAGGGCGTCCTCGGGCCGGAAATCGTCCACCACAAATGCTTGGCCGGGCTCGATCACGTGTGGCGCGCTACGCAACAAGTCCAGGCACGCAGCCCTGTTTGTGTTCATATGCATCTCCCCTTTGCCGCCCGACACCTAGCGCCTTCATAGCCTAACAAGGCTTAACCACCTTCTATGGCACCAGTCAATATGAATCTCTCGCCTGGGCGTTGCGGCCAGGCCGCCCTGCATTCTGGTGCCTTGCGGCGGTTTGCTTACTCACCCGCTTGGTTTAACCATGCCCTCTGCCGCGGAAGCAGGCTTATCAGCGGCTGAGAGGCGATACCCGCTTGAGGGCGCAACCCATGACCGCTTGCGCTGGAAGCACTCGAAGGCCCAATATGAGAGAAAGCGCGGCGGCGGCATAAATATTTTTGGGGAACTAATTAATATGCGGCGCACCCAAGCTGGCAAGGGAGGGACAAGCCATGCAGCAGTCAGACGAATTGAAGGAACTTTATATTCAAATTTGCCAGGCCCAATCCAGCGGAGACTATGCTTTTTTCGAACGCTGTTTCTCGAAGAAGGATGGCGTGTTGGCGATCGGCACCGACCCTGCGGAATGGTGGGCCGGTTATGACACCATTGCCAGGGTGTTCAAGGCCCAGTTAAAAGAAGCTGGCGGGTTTCAGATCCTGCCGGACACCCCCCTTGCCTATCATGACGGGTCCATCGGTTGGGTAGCGGGCCAACCCACGCTCAAACTTCCGGATGGCAGGGAATTGCCGTTCCGGTTCAGCGCGGTGTTCCAAAAGGAGCCGGACGGCTGGAAGATCGTGCAATGGCATTTTTCCAGCGGGATTTCCAATGAGGACTTGCTTGGCGAGACCCTGACGACTAAAGAGCCGGCCGAGACAGGCTATGTTCCGGGTTGATAGCGGCGATGCCAAGGCCTAGGCACGCCCTTTTGGCGGAAGACCGCCTCGCCGTTTCCCCTTGCCTTTTACTGATAAAACAAGCTCTGCGCTGGCATATCGGCGGCCCCCGCTTGAGGGCGCAAACCAAACGGGCTGGCATGTCCAAAACCAGGGCGATGGCGGTTCCCTCTATGTTATAAGTGACAAATCGCTTCGAGAGGTATATTTGAAGCCTTTGCATGCTGGCTTTTTAACCGCCTTCCCAACCATGCGGGGACTGGTCACATGAGCAAGATCGATACCAGCCTGATCGAACCGGGCCAGGAAGTGGAGGTGGACCTTATGCGCCCCGAGGACGCACCGGGGGTGGCCGCCTTGTTTCGCGCCGTCTATGGCGAGGAATATCCAGTCAAGACCTACTACCAGCCTGAAGCTCTTTGCCAAGCCAACCGCCAGGGGGAGATTATCTCCGCTGTGACCCGCACCGCCAAGGGCGACATCGTGGGGCACAACGCCATGTACCGCATAGCCCCCTGCCCCAAGGTCTATGAAGGCGGCGCGGGTCTGGTTTTGCCAGCCTATCGCAACACAGCCAAACTCTTCGGCCGCATGGTGGCCGTCGGCATTCAAGCGGTCCCCGATTTTGGCGGCGAGGGGATATATGGCGAACACGTGTGCAACCACGTATATACTCAAAAAGTGGCCGCTGCCCTGGGTAATATCACTATGGGCCTGGAGGTGGACCTTATGCCGGCCGAGGCCTATGACAAGGAAAGCAGCGCCCAAGGCAGGGTCTCCTCCCTGTTCGGCTACCAGACCCTTAAGCCTCATCCCCACACGGTCTACCTGCCTTCTGTCTATGAAGAGACCCTGCGCTTTATCTATGAAGGCCTCAAAGAAACCAGGCGGATGGAAATCGCATCCCAGGCCCCTCCCCAGCTTGAGGCTTCGCGCATCTCGGCGGAGATATACGATTACGCCCAGGTAGCCAGAATCACGATATGGGAAATTGGTGAAGACTTGGCTGCGGCTCTGGACCAGCGGGAGGCCGAGGCCGCCGCCCGGGGCGTGATCGTCTTCCAGCTCTGGCTGCCATTAGGCAACCCGTCGCTTGGGTGGGCGGTGGAGCTCTTGCGTGGACGGGGATACTTCCTGGGCGGAGTGTTGCCGCGCTGGTTCGATGAGGACGGTCTGCTAATGCAGCGCCTGCTTAATCCGCCCGATTGGGAGAGCCTTCAGATTTTCCATGAGCGTTCAAAAATCATAACCCGTATGGTCAAGGATGATTGGCAACGGGTGCACC